>JAGAJQ010000289.1 GCA_017828955.1 Oscillospiraceae bacterium | reverse complement strand
TTTTAATCGAAAAATCAGAGGAAAGCAAAGCCGAAAAGATAGTTTACGAAACAGTAAAAGAAGTGAAAAAGCCCGATAATTCGCTTGATATGGCAACTCTTATGATACTCTGCGAAAACGGAGAGAAATCGGGAACAACCTTTATGATAGCAAGGTTTTTATCGGCAGAAGAAAGGGTCTATCTTGTTCCCCTGCCCTCTGATATGGTGTGTCAATCAGGGACAGAAACTATGACCATATACGAATTTTTCAGAAAATATGGCTGTAAAAAGGCACTCAGGGCAGTGAGTGAGACTATGAATATTCAGATAGAAAAATATGTTTTTCTTGACAATACAGGCTTCGCGACTGCAATAGACAGTATATCGGGCGAAGTTTCATACAACATTTCATCGCCGACAGAATACTATAACGACAGCCTCTCTGAATATGTTTATATAGAAAAGGGGGAGAAAAAACTTTCGGGGAATGAGATAAGGCAGTATGTTTCATCGCCTTTGTTTTCAGAAAAGTTCCGTTCTGAACAGATGGCTTTTATCATAGCATCCGCTATGGAAAAGAAAGACGGCGATATATACGGGTTTTCAGAAAATGCAGGTCTTTTAAAGGATTTTATGGAGCATAATTTTTCTTATGAGGAATTCAAGTGTCGTGCCAAGTGTATAAATGATATAAAGGAAAGAAAAGAGGATTTTACTTCTGTCATACTCCCGAAAGGAAAATGGGAAGAGGGAAAATTCTGTCTTTCAGTCGAATTCAAGAATTATCTCGCAGAAAAACTTGATGCCCGAAAGCTTGCTGAAATATCAGAGGGCTATTGACAAGAGAAAGAACAATATGTTAAAATAACTGTATCTTCAAGGGAGTAGATGGCGCAAAAAAGGTTGCGTGATAAGTCAACATACTGACTTTTTAGTCTGGCTTATCTTAAATTTCAAGACTTGAGTACATGGTTTTCTGTGTACCCGAAGTCTTTTTTCTTTTATCGGGTGCAGGAGATAACTGTATCCGATAATTTTTGAAAAGAGGTTTTTATATGTCATTTTCGGAACTTTTACTCATAGCGATAGGTCTTTCGATGGATGCTTTTGCAGTCGCTGTTTGCAAGGGGCTTTCTGTCGGAAAAACAAAGGTCAGACACTACATAATAACAGGGCTTTGGTTCGGCGGATTTCAGGCTTTAATGCCTTTTTTGGGGTATTTACTTGGCACAACATTTGAAAAATACATAGTCGCCTTTGACCACTGGATTGCATTCATACTTCTTTCTGTCATAGGAATAAATATGATAAAAGAGGGCTTTTCAAAAGAAGAAAACGAGACTGACGCCTCGTTTTCATTTAAAAATATGTTACTCCTTGCTATCGCTACAAGTATAGACGCGCTTGCTGTCGGTGTTACATTTGCGCTTCTTCCCGATGTAAACATTTTTCATGCGGTATCGCTTATCGGGATGACAACATTCATCCTTTCGGCAATAGGCATTAAAATCGGAAGTGTTTTCGGAATGAAATAC
>JAGAJQ010000288.1 GCA_017828955.1 Oscillospiraceae bacterium | reverse complement strand
ATATGTTGCTGAAATCAAACTCCGTCATCTCAATAAAGAATATATTCTTAAAAGAACAGGCGAAATCGAACAGCTCGAAAAAGATATTGCCGAAATGCAGGATATTCTTGCGAACGAAAAGAAAATCGGAAAGATTATCATTTCAGAACTTGAAGATGTCAAGAAGAAATATGGTCAGCCAAGAAAAACACAGTTTATCTATGCAGGTGACATTGAGGAAGAAAGCGTTGAAGAAGAAGTTTCTGATTATCCTGTTAATCTTTTCCTTACAAAGAGCGGATATTTCAAGAAAATCACTCCTCTTTCACTCAGAATGGGTGGGGAACAGAAATTCAAAGAGGGCGACACAATGGCGTTCTCTATTGAAACAACCAACAGGGCGGATATTCTTTTCTTCAGCGATAAATCACAGGTTTATAAGGCTAAAGCCTCACAGTTCCAGGATACTAAAGCAAGTAATTTAGGCGAGTTTATTCCTGCGAAACTTGGCTTTGACGAAGGCGAAAACCTTGCGTCAATGGCTGTAACTTTGGATTATTCCGAAACTCTGCTTTTCTTCTTCGAAAACGGGAAGGTTGCCAAAGTTCCGATAAACGCCTATGAAACAAAACTCAACCGAAAGAAACTGAACAATGCTTATTCCGATAAGAATCCTCTTGTCAAGATGATAGAAATAAAGGATAATACCGATATTCTTATCAAATCAACAAGTGGGAAAGCACTTGTTTTCAATTCGGGTATGATTTTGCCTAAGACTACAAAGAACACAATAGGCGTCGCTGTTATGACACTCAAATCAAAATCCAAGGTTGAATCTGCTTATATTGTAACAGAAGAATTAGCACCCGATGTTGAAAAATATCGTGCTAAGAATATTCCTGCCGCAGGAAGCTACGCAAGAGACCTTGAAGATTACGAACAACTTACATTTTAATAAAAAGAAGGCACAACTCTCTTGTGCCTTCTTTGTTTTTGTGATATACTTTTTAAGAAAGTAGGGGATTTTATGGAAGAAAAAATAACTCTCTGTGGAGATAACTGTATTTATTGCCCGAGATATAATGCTAAAAGCGATGATGAACTTGAAAAAGTTGCTGAGTTATGGTATAGAATAGGTTTCAGGGATAAAATTGTTTCAAACGATGAAATAAAATGCGATGGCTGTTCATCTCATAAAAAATGCACATATAATCTCGTTGAATGTACTCATAACCACAAAGCAGAAAAATGCAATATGTGCAGTGAATTTCCCTGCGATAAAATAAACGATATGTTAAAGCGTTCAAAAGAATATCAGAAAAAATGCAGGGAAGTCTGCTCAGAGGAAGAATATAACACCCTCGAAAAAGCATTTTTTGATAAAGAGAATAATCTAAGGAAGTAAAGGGGAGATTGAATTATGAAAAAACGAGTACAAAAATCAGTTTCACTTTTTCTTGTGGCTATTTTCTCAGTAGGTATTTTTACTGCTTGCCAGAAGACACCTTCACAGGAAACTATTGAAACGACAGCAAATTCATCATCTGATCTGATTTATGAAATTACAGATTGGACAATGGAAGATCTGATTACAGATATGGAAATATGCGGTCAGAAAATTTCATTGCCTTGTAGTGTTGCAGATATGGAAAATGGGTTTAAACTTAGAGATGAACCTACTTATATTGAATCAGATAATTTTACGGCTGATAGTTTATATTATGAAGATAGTTATGTTGCAACAGTTTATGTTAATGGTAATATAGATAAAACAATAAAGGACAATAACATAGCGTTGCTTTTTATTTCCGATGGAATGGGAGAAAACAAAAATGGAATATCTGAATTCAATATTATGGGAATAACAGATAAAAGTTCTGCAGAAGATGTAATTAAAATACTCGGCGAACCTAATGTTTCCGAGGGCACAAGGTCATACAGATATTTTTTTAATGACCATGAACATATAGCAATTCTTTTTGATGAAAATAATATGATAAAAGCAGTATCAGTTTATTATAATAAAATGGCGAATTGAAAAACTAAAATAACAAAAACCTCCCGTTCATTCCAATTTTTAACCCGTTCATTCCCTTTTTGTTGTTTTTTCCTTAATCTTAATGTACAATTTAATTGGGAAAATATTGTTTTAAGGGGGACTTAAATATGGAATACTACACACCCGAAGCAATCGAAAAATATAAGGAAAAAGAGCCTGTTATAAAAAAAGCAAATAAGAAAAAGAGAATAATAATCAAAACTATATTGATTATACTATGCATTTTTATATTTATGCAAACACCGCTTTACGACCTTACT
>JAGAJQ010000287.1 GCA_017828955.1 Oscillospiraceae bacterium | reverse complement strand
CTCGGAAAACCAACAGTAACCCTTATAGTAGCAGGAAGAAATGTTATCATAGAAGAATATAAGGATGACTGGGATGCGATAGTAATGTGTGGTTTACCCGGAACAGAGGGTAAGGGCGTAGCAGATGTACTTTCGGGCGATGCTGAATTTTCAGGGAAACTTTCAATGCCCTGGTATTCTGATGTCAACGATATAGAAGATAAAAAGGTCTGGCTTGATGTAGGTTATGGACTTACAACAGAAACTACAGAATAAAAATAAAGGCTATGCAAAATCTGCATAGCCTTTTTATTATGCCTTCGGTGTATAAACAACAACCTTGTTTCTTCCTGAATTTTTGGCATTGTATAACGCGACATCTGCGTTTTTGACAGTATTGATATAATCTCCGCCTGTGTATTCGGCAACGCCTATTGAAATTGTGCATCTGCATACTCCGTTATCGGATGTTTCTACTTTTTCTCTGAGTTTTTCTGCGATTTTCTCGGCATTATCAATAGAACATCCCGGCATTATAATCAAGAATTCTTCTCCGCCCCAACGGATAACATAGTCTGTTTCTCTTACTGTACTTTTGAGAACAGATGCCATATGGACAAGAACTCTGTCACCTGCTTCGTGACCGAATTCGTCATTTACTTTCTTGAAAAAGTCTATATCTATAATAAGAATACTTGTACTGAGACTTGAAAATTTATTGAATGCGTTTGTAGTAGGATCAACAAGTTCCTTGACTTTGTTTCTGTTATAGACTTCTGTCAGCTGATCGTGAACAACAAGTTGTTTTAACTGGTCTTTTGCGAAATAATGTTCACAATATACATTCTGCATCATCTTATGCATAGCACATATAGCGATAACGCAGGGTATGTTAAAAAGATACATCATATCTAAATTTTCGTAATGTATAAAGATGTTTGCAACAAAAATATCGGCGATAAAAAGAATGTGTGCAACTGTGCTGTATTTAAAGGGTGCTGAAAATCCCGCACATACAAATATGATGTTCATAATAACCATACCTGGAATAGCAAACTGTCTGTCAGGAAGGATGTATGTTGCCCAGTCGGTACACCAGATGATTATATGTATCATAAGATAGGTTACAGGAACCATAACGCGATAATTACTTGTCTTTTTAGAAAGAACAAAATAGGCAATAAGCGGAAGAATTACAATCATACGGGGAACAAATGTTTCTGTTGCAAAATGCCCGAATATGTTGCAGTCTGTAATGAAAAACGAAAGATATGCGAGTATAGCAACAATTATCATTCTTGCATTGAACGCTTTGTAGTAGTCGTATTTGGATTGAAAGAAATTTTTTTGTTCTTCTTTAGTGAGTTTATTTAAAGTTATTTTTTCCATATCAAAAAGCCCCCGGGGAAATATCTTTATATCAGATAACCTTTGTAAAAAAAGAGATATTTTCAGTAATTAGTTATACAAAATAATTATATCATATATGAACATAAAAATCAACAGATATAGAATGCTTGTCTTAAATCTTTTTATTGTAAGACATATAAAAAAGAGTACCGAATGGTACTCTTTTTTTATTTCGAAGTCATTTCCAGAGTCTTTTTTATAACAGCAAGACCTGCGTCGGATATTTCAAAGGTGTCTTTTTTCTTTTCGGAATCTCTCATTGCAACAAATTCCTCAGCCTTTTTAACATCGCCTTTCGGAATGTTTATAGCACAAGCCTTGTTCTTTTCGATCATTGCTTTCGCTGTCGGCTGACTTGTAAGATGATTAAGTTCTGCTTTTGATATATTTTTAAGTATCTGCATAATATAACCTCCTATATAAACCTATACATATCATATATCGTCTGATTTTCATAAAACTTTAGCATTTATTACAAACTGTAACCTCAGTTTACAACTTTATTACAGTTTGATAATTCCCCTTGACAATAAATACACTTGTTTTATAATTAAAAAGTAATCTTTGCAATAAAGGGGGAGAGGACTTGAAAAAAAGAAAACTTTTCTGCGAGATTTCGCCACTTTGCTATAAAATTTCCGTCAAAAAAGAACATCTTCTCCATGACATAAAAGATTTACTCAGTAACGAAAAATTTGCCGATACATTCGATAAAAATCCTTTCCCTGCGGTAATAAAAAGACATAGTTCAAAAATTGTCCGAAAACTTCACGGAGTTGATATAAAACTTCAGGAAAATAAAAGAACAAACCTTCGTCTTGCAGGTGAAAAGATAAACGGAATAGTAATCAACCCCGGTGAAACCTTTTCTTTCTGGAAACTTGTCGGCGAACCTACTGAAAAGAAAGGCTATCTTGACGGGCTTGTCATTAAAAAAGGAAAGATAGGAAAAGGAACAGCAGGCGGTCTTTGTCAGATGGCAAACCTTATTCACTGGCTTATTCTCAACAGCCCCCTTGAAGTAACCGAAATGCACCACCACAGCGATGCACTTTTTCCTGATACAAAGCGTCGCGTCCCATTCGGAACAGGAACGAGCGTTTCATATAAAAACCTTGATTACAGATTTAAAAATATAACCGATAGACCCGTTCAGATTATAATTTGGCAGAATGAAGACGAACTTTTCGGCGAACTCCGTTCAACAAAGTGTTTTCCTTATATTTACCGTATTATCGAAGAAAATTACGGATTTACCGAAGAAGACGGCGAGTTCTATCGCATAAGCGAAGTTTACAGACTTACCCTTGATAAGAATAAGCAGATTGTAAAAAAAGAAACTGTCCTTAAAAACCACTCGAAAGTTTTATATGATTATTCTCTTATTCCTGAAAATCAGATAATAACTCCGCGCCTTCGGAAACTTGAATGTAAAAAATAACAGTCGGACTATTCTGAAAAATCCGACTGTTTTATTTTTATCCTCTTATTTCTTTCTTTGCGTTTTCGAGGGCGTTTATTACCTTGTCACACCAAGCATCAAATTCTTCATCTTCAATCTGAAGTTCATTGTGTGAAAGAATATAATCAATTGTTTTCTTTATTCCTATATCAAATCTCATTTCAGGGAAGAAATCAGGAACAGCCTTTTTGAGTTTGCTGTTATCAAAAACAACCGAATTTGCCTTGTCCCCGATAAGAGAACCTGTAAAGTCATAGTCGCTTACATCAGCAAGGAATGATGACGGAACATAATATGCATTAAGTTTAACACCTAAAGAATCAGCAATAGCGGTGTATATCTGATTCCAGGTTAAAGTTTCGTCTGTTGTAATCTGGAAAGATTCTCCGATAGCGTGGATATTTCCCATAAGACCAATAAAAGCCTTTGCAAAGTCAGAATTATGAGTCATTGTCCATAAAGAAGTTCCGTCGCCGTGAATGATAACTGGCTTTCCTTCCATAATTCTCTTCACAACCTGCCAACTGCCCTTGTTTCCGTGAACTCCCAAAGGAACAGAACGCTCATCATAAGTATGGCTTGGTCTTATGATTGTTATCGGAAATCCGTTTTCACGATACATCTTCATAAGATATTCTTCACATTCGATCTTGTTTCTCGAATATTCCCAATAGGGATTAGAAAGGGGAGTGCCTTCGTTTATTCTGTAATCCGAAAGAGGCTTCTGATATGCCGATGCCGAACTGATATACATAAACTGTCTTGTCTTTCCGTTGAAAAGACGATAGTCTCTTTCAAGCTGAGGTTTTACAAAGCCTATGAAATCACATACAACATCAAAGGATAAATCCTTTATTTTTTCTGCAACATCTGCTTCGTCATTGATGTCTGCCGTAATAACTTTTACTCTTTCGGGGAGATCTTCGTTTCTGTTTCCTCTGTTGATTAAATAGAGTTCATGACCTTCTTCTGCGAGTTTTCTTGTTATAGCCATGCTTATAGTGCCTGTTCCGCCTATGAATAATGCCTTCATTAGTTTTGCCCCTTTCATAAATATTGTTTAGAAAATTCTACCATATTTTTATTATCATTTCAATAGAAAAAACAAACCTTCCGCAAAATTCACGGAAGGTTTTTACTTATGCTTCTTTTTTCTTTTTCATATAGTCCATTATCAGTATTATGTAAGAGATTATACCAACAATCGCTATCGGAAGAATTTCAATAACGATTATGTTGTTTTCTGCTGAAAATCTTTCTAAGAATTTTTCTGTCGCCAGAAAAGAGATTATAACTCCCGTAAGTTGATTATTGGCACCGTGTGCGAGTGCAGCAGGGAAAACGGAGCCTGTTCTCTTTGTAAGAAGAGTGAGGAAAGAACTCATACAAACACACATAATACACATCATAAGAATTCCGAGGAAGGGGAAGAAAGGATAATCAACGCCGAAATTATGTCCTACACAGGTAAGGGGAGCGTGCCATAATCCCCATATAATTCCGCTTACAAAAACAGCAACGGGTTCAGGCATAAGCTCTGTGAGCTTCGGAGTAAGATATGCGCGCCAGCCGAATTCTTCGCCAAAAAACGGAATGAAAAGATAGAATATCACAGATAACGAAAGCAATATTCCGCCTATTGTAATAGGGATATTGCTGAAATCCACCATTTCAGAAAGGGTAAATTCCTTGCTGTATATCATAAAAGAAATACACATGGTTGCTATAACGTATATTAAAGGAACAACAACAGACAAGACATAGTATTTTATGTTACCCTTAAGGTTTATTTTAAGGTATGAATTTTTAAGTCCTTCTTTTGTTATTATTCTTGTTACGATATTTGCAATAGTGGGAGTCATCATACCGATAAAGCCTAAAAGCTGTGAAGTAGCAAGGGCCTCCGGTGTTTCGCTTACATACATAGGCTCATCGAAAAAAGCATTTACTACCGCAACGATAATTATAAGCGGAATAAAAGCAATCAGAATGAATATGATTATTCTTTTTAAGGTGAGTTTTTTATCACTGCTCATAAGTTTCAACTCCCTTCTTATAAACCTTGCAGGAAATTTTATAGGATATTATGTAAAGTATAAGAACAACCCACGAAAAAATACCTAAGCCTATTATGGATGCAGTATCTGATGTGAGGAATTCGATAGTTTTTACAAACACATCCATAAATTCATTTTCCATAAAGAATGATATATCTCCGAAAAGGCCATATATAATCAAACCAAACGATAAAACTACATATCCTGCTGTCATTATATAGCTTCCCGCCTTTGTTCCGAAACGGAGCGTAAACGGAATTTCTATCGAGTATTTTAAGATAAGAATCATAAAAATCATCTGACCGATAAGTGAGCCTACTCCCGAAAATTCACCGCTTATATAGCCTATAACAGCATCGGGGATACTTGTGATAAAAAGGGCGATAGAATTTATCAAGAATAAATAGATATACTTTGCCTTAACCTGTCCTTTTACAGATGTAGGGAGGGATATCGAAAAATTCGCCCATACTCTTTTTTCGTCCGACATAAAAAGATTATTGTAATATAAATTCGTTGCACCGAAAAGTATGATGGTAAGTATACCATTCATCGCAACAATAGAAGCAGACCAGTCTTCAGGTAACATTCCGCCATTTTCAGTAACGCCTATGCGACCGACTATGATAGCGATACATACAATGATAACAGATACTACATACATAATCAGTGATAAAATCAGACTTCTTTTTGAAATTATAAATTCCTTATATAAAAGACCAAGCATCTATCTTTCCCTCCTTTTCGAGAATTTAACACAGAGGATATATCCGATAATGATTGTTGCAATTATTATAACGGG
>JAGAJQ010000286.1 GCA_017828955.1 Oscillospiraceae bacterium | reverse complement strand
GTTTGCAATATATTTTTTAATAAATTTTGAAAAAAATTTTAACAGAATTATATTTTTTCTATTCCGAAGAATTCCTTGAAATTTTCGGAGAAGATTTTTCTGTTATCCTCAAAAGAAAGACCTAAAGAGAAAAATCTCTCGAGTTCTTCAGTAGCGCTCCACATAGGGAAATCTGTTCCGAAAAACATATTTTCAACGCCGTAGTAATCTATAAGACCTTTAGCCATTTCTCTTGAAATCATAGGGAGAGAGCTTGATGTATCAAATCTTACATTGGGGTGTCTGCCGATACATTCCTTCGCTTCTTCCCAACAGCGATAACCGCCGAAATGCGCGGCAAGGACTTTTAAGTTTTTAAAATCAGAAAGAACTCTTTTAAGTCTGTAAGGTTTTGAAAAGTCATATCTGTCATCGCCCATATGGAAAAGTACAGGAAGTCTTCCCTCTGCGGCTTCGTAGATTTTATATGCGTTTTCACAGTCGATATCAAACTTCTGAAAATCGGGGTGAAGCTTTATTCCCTTAAATCCCATTTCAACCATTCTGTCTATCTCATCGCCTATGTTTTCGTAATCGGCGTGCATTGTTCCGAAAGGAAAGAATTCGCTATGAAGTTTTGCTTCTTCCATAATAAAGTTATTGATACTTTCAACCTGTGAAGGAATTGTTGCTGCTGAGCAGACAAGATATTTTTTTACTCCTATTCTTTTTCCGTTTTCGATAAGGGCTTCCGAAGAACCATCTGAATACATCTTTATATCATAGAAATCGCCTATCGCATCAGAGGCTTTCTGTGATATTTTTTCGGGATAGATATGGGTGTGTGCGTCGATGATTTCAAATTGTTCTGATGTAAAAGTTTCCATTTCTAAAAGATCTCTTTTCTATATAAAATATTACCTTTTCAGTTTATTACATCGCAGCAAATTTGTCAATAGACTTGCACTTTAAACCGATATGTTATATAATAATTTTGTGGATATTTTAAAAATCATCGGGAGAAAAAATATGTTTTATTGTTATGGTGTTTCGGAAAAGGGCAATACCCGTGAACGAAACGAAGACGCTTTTATGATAAACCGCATAATCCTCTCTCATTCTGAGATAGAGGGAAAGGCGGAAAAGCCTTTTATCGTTGCTGTTGCTGACGGCGTCGGTGGAGAAAACAACGGAGAAAAAGCGTCAAAACTTTCTTTACAGCTTTTATCAAACATAAAATATTCCTCGAAAACAAATCTCAAAAAAAAGATATCTGATGTTCACAAAAATATCCTCGCTTATGGAATGGATCACGAGGACAGCCTCAATATGCAGACAACGTTATGCGCACTCGCTGTCGATGAAAACGAAGAAGCGACCCTTATAAACATAGGCGACTCTAAAATGCATAAATTTTCGGGCGGAAGCCTTACGCAGTTATCAAAAGACCAGACACTTGTTCAGCTTCTTGTTGACCTTGGCGAAATAACTCCCATTCAGGCAAAAACACACTCTCAGAAGCACGTTATCATTTCGTCACTCGGAAATATTGAACAAGAACCCGAACCGCAGATTGAAAAAATCGGAAGAATAGAGCCCGATGATATGATACTTATTTCAACCGACGGGCTTTCTGATTATCTTTCTGATGACGAGATAAAAGGCATTATGAAAAAGAATATTCCACACATAAAGAAACTGAAAGAACTTGTTTCGCTCGCTATGAAAAACGGCAGTAAGGATAACCTGACGGCAGTTCTTGTTACGGGAAAGGAGAAGTAATCCCTTGAAGAAAAAACGCAGAAGTTATAATCTTCTTATATGGCTTTTATATCTTGCGGCGGTTGTTATTATGATTGCTGTTTTCTTCGGAAATGCAAATCCCGCTATGCTTATGGTTTCGATTTTCTGCATTGCTTTGGGCGGAACTTTATCGGGTGCGCAATTTAACAGAGAATTCAACGAACAGGTTGAAGAACGGAGAAGAAAAAACGAAGAGCGACGTGACAGAAGACGCAGAAGAAGATATTGATGTATAAATAATAAAAAAACACAAAAACTACCTCTGAGAAATGATCGGAGGTAGTTTTATTTATGTCTGTTTCAAAAAGAGAATACAAAGAAATGACCGAAAAAGCATCACCGAAATCAAAGTCTTTAAAAGACTGTTTAAAAGCATTTTTAATAGGCGGATCAATATGCACTTTCGGAGAATTTTTATCAAACCTTTATCTTTATATGGGTCTTACAAAAGACGAGGCATCAGCCTTTGTTTCGATAACACTTATAGTGATAAGTGCTATTCTCACAGGGCTTGGGATATACGAGAAAATCGCAAAACACGCGGGTGCGGGAACGCTTGTTCCCATAACGGGATTTGCAAATTCGGTTGTATCTCCTGCTTTGGAATTCAAAACCGAGGGGTATATCTTAGGGGTAGGGGCTAAAATTTTTATAATCTCGGGGCCCGTTATCCTTTACGGAATTCTGTCATCATCAATATACGGACTTATTTATTATTTCTTTCTGAAAGGATAATAGGATAGCTGTCGTCATAGGGTTTTACGATATCGGGGTTTTCATCGGCATAAGAGAAAATTGCGGACGAAAGTTTTTCGGCGGTTTCTCTTACAGTCTTCATCGGAAGTGAGAAAACGCTTTCGCAGACGGGTGAAAGAGTTATAACCCTTACGCCCTCAAAATTCATAATGCGATAAGGCCATATTTTACAGTCGAATGGTTTTTCATCACCCAAAGCACAACCTTTATCTGTAAGAACGGGGCAATAGTAAATTCCGTTTTCATCGGGGTTTTCCATTCTGAAAAGATAGCTTTCTCCCTTTTCTATAAACTTTACATCGGGATAATCCTTGTTTATCTTTTCTTTGAGGTCTTTGGTTACAACGGGAGTTTCCCAGATGTCGTATTTATCGAATGTGCAGCATATCCTGCATTTCGCACAGGTTTCTTTTGAAAGTATTTCCTTTAACATAAATTTCCTCCATAGAAAATGCCGTTCTTTATCGAACGGCATTTTTATATAGTTCTTAGTTTACACGCCGACTTTCTTATTCTTCTCTGCCTGCTCCATAGCTGCAACGAGTGAACGAAGTCTGATCTTTGCAGCACCGAGGTTGCTGATTTCGTCGATCTTAAGCTGTGTATAGAGTTTTCCGCCACTTTCGAGGATAGAACGAACTTCATCGGTTGTGATAGCGTCTATTCCGCAGCCGAAAGAAACGAGCTGAACAAGCTGCATATCTTCCTGCTTTGTAACATATTCAGCAGCCTTATAAAGTCTTGCGTGATATGTCCACTGATTGAGGACGGAAATGTTAGGCGTTGATCCAAGATGAGAGATACTGTCTTCTGTGATAACGGCAAGTCCTAAAGAAGTTATGAGTTTCTGAATGCCGTGATTGATTTCGGGGTCGATATGATAGGGTCTTCCCGCTATGACAATAATCTTTCTACCGTCTGCCCTTGCGTCTTCGATAATCTTTCTGCCCTGTTCTATAACATCATCACGATATGATGTAAGTGCTTTCCAGGCGGAGTCATAAGCAGAGAGAACATCGCTCTTTTTAAGGTCATACTTCTTAAGCGATTTCATCATAGCCTCTGCAAAATGCTTTTTAAGGTTGATATCGATATAAGGATAAAGGAAATTATCTTCTGTGAGTGAAGAAACATTCGCCTTTAAAAGTTCGGGGTAATATGCAACAACGGGACAATTATAGTGGTTATCGCTTCCGCCCTCATCGACATTGTAGCTTTCACAAGGATAGAAGATAAAGTCAACCCCTCTTTCGAGAAGACTTTCGATATGTCCGTGTGCGATCTTTGCGGGATAACATACTGTGTCCGAAGGGATTGTATGCTGACCTTTATAGTAGGTGTTTCTTGTGCTTTCTTCGGAGCATACAACTTCAAAACCGAGGTTTGTGAAGAATGCGTGCCAGAAAGGAAGCTGTTCATAGAAGCCGAGGCAAAGAGGAATTCCCACCTTAGCCTTTGCTTCCCCTACAGGTTTACCCTGCATAACAGATAAAAGTCGGTTATATTTATAATCATAAAGGCAGGGGATTTCTTTTTCTCTCTTTATTCCTGCACCCTTTTCACAACGGTTTCCTGCGATGAACTTTCTACCGTCGGAAAATCCTATTACTGTAAGGTTGCAGTGTGCTGTACAGCCCTGACATACAGCACCCTTTGAGGTGTATGAAAATTCCTTGAGTTCTTCTGCTGAGAGAAGTGAGGATTTTTTCTCTGTCTGCTGTTCTTTTGCGTATAAAGCAGCACCGAATGCACCCATAAGTCCTGCTATTGCGGGTCTTGTAACGTTTCTGCCGAGTTCCATTTCAAATGAACGAAGAACTGCGTCGTTGAGGAAAGTTCCCCCCTGAACAACGATGTTCTGTCCGAGTTCATCGGCAGAGTTCGCTCTGATAACCTTATAGATAGCGTTCTTTATGATAGACGCTGAAAGACCTGCTGAGATATCTTCAACCGAAGCACCGTCTTTCTGTGCCTGTTTTACGTTTGAGTTCATAAATACTGTACATCTTGAACCGAGGTCAACGGGGTTTTCTGCAAAAAGACCGAGCTTTGAGAATTCGGCGATATCATATCCCATAGCGTAAGCAAATGTCTGGATAAACGAGCCACAACCCGATGAGCAGGCTTCGTTGAGCATAATGCTGTCTATGGCGTTGTTCTTGATTTTAAAGCACTTGATATCCTGTCCGCCGATATCTATGATAAAGTCAACATTCGGACAGAAGAATGCAGCGGCTTTGAAGTGTGCTACTGTTTCAACAATACCGAAATCACAACGCAGTCCCGCACGGATAAGGTCTTCGCCGTAACCTGTAACGGCACTTCCCTTTATGTTTATTCTTCCCTCTGAAAGAGAATATATCTCTTCAATCTGTTTTGTGATTATGTCAAGGGGCTGTCCCTTTGAGGCACAATAATGATTGTAGAGAAGTTTTCCGTCGGGTGTTATGAGAACGAGTTTTGTTGTTGTTGAACCTGCGTCTATACCGAGATAAGCGTCGCCTTCATATCCTCTGATATCAGCATAGCCCAAATCACAAGCACTATGACGCTTTACAAAATCTGCGTATTCTTCTTTTGTATTAAAAAGTCTCTGTGAGGTTATAATAGTATCTGAAACGGGAGCGTTTTCGATTTTTTCAACTGCATCCGAAAGAAGCATAGGCTCTGTATTTTCCTTAGCGTAAAGCGCACTTCCGAATGCCATAAATACAGGCGCTGTTTCGGGGAAAACGGCTGTTTCTTCGTTAAGAGAAAGTGTTCTTACAAATGCTTTTCTGAGTTCTTTCTGGAAAGATAAGGGGCCGCCTAAGAAAAGAACATTTCCTTCTATTGTTCTGCCCTGTGCAAGTCCTGAAACTGTCTGGTCAACAACAGCCTGGAAGATTGAAGCGGCAATATCCTCTCTCTTTGCACCCTGGTTGAGAAGTGGCTGGATATCGGACTTTGCAAAAACTCCGCATCTTGATGCTATGGGATAAAGTTTTTCTGATTTTGACGCGAGAATATCCATTTCGTCGGTTGTGATACCGAGGAGTGATGACATCTGGTCGATGAATGCACCTGTTCCGCCTGCGCAGGAACCGTTCATTCTCTGTTCAACACCGCCTGTGATGAAGATGATTTTAGCGTCTTCACCGCCGAGTTCTATAACAACATCGGTTTCGGGGTAAGCAGTTCTTACCGCAATAAAAGCACCGTAAACTTCCTGAACAAAAGGAAGTTCTGCCTTTGTTGCAATGCCGAGACCCGCCGATCCTGTTATACAGAGACGGAACTTGTCATCGGGATAGTCCTTCATTATGAGTTTCAGTTGTTCTTCAACAGTTTCCTTTACTTTGGAAAAATGTCTTTCGTATTTCGAGAAAAGAATATTGTTGTTATCGTCAATTATGACCGTTTTGACGGTAGTCGAACCAACATCGATACCCAATGAGTATATGTTCATTAAAAAAATTCCTCCAAGCGAAAATATATAAAAATATTATATCATACATTTACAAAAAAGAAAAGACTTTTTTGCTTTTTGACTCAAATAAAATATTATGGTAAAATAATGCTGTAAATTTGTATTTTAAGGGGTGATATCTCTGAACAGGAATTTGTTTGAAAGACTTCTGGGATTTACAGGTCTTTTAGCGATTACATCGTGGTTTTTCTATGAAAACTATACACTCGAAACAACAGAATATGACATCTCTTCAGAAAAGCTCCCCGATGAGTTTGACGGTTACAGAATATGTCACCTTTCAGATCTTCATAATCGCTCCTTTGGGTATAAAACAGAGAATATTATACGTAGAGTAAAGAAAGAAAAGCCCGATATCGTTGTTATGACGGGCGATATGGTAAGCAGACAGGACTATAATTTCAGAGGTTTCTATAATCTTGCAAAGGCTGTTGCGAAGGAATATCCGACATATTACATCATCGGAAATCACGAACTTGACCTTACCGACAGACAACTTTCGGAACTTTTTTCGGTACTCCGCGGGTATGGTGTTCAGGTGCTTCTGAATGATAAAGTGAGCATTGAGAAAAAAGGAAAATTCATAGACCTTTACGGAATGTATTGCGGTCTGCATTTTTATAAGGACGAAAAAGGCAACTATCGTTATCCTCAACCTTTTACGGATAATGATCTTAAAATGCTTATCGGCGAAAAGGACAAGAACAGGTTTACAGTTCTTTTGGCACACAACCCTCTTTTTCTTGATGTCTATGCAAAATGGAAGGCTGATGTTGTTCTCTGCGGACATATGCACGGCGGTGCTTTAAGGCTTGGAAGATTAGGCGGAATATTTTCTCCGGGGAAGAGACTTTTCCCGAAATACTATCAGGGTGTTTATAAGAGAGGAAAAACTCAGATGGTGCTCAGTCGCGGGCTTGGTTCGTTAAGACTTTTCAACCGTCCCGAAATAGTTGTTGTAAATCTTTTGAAAGATAAATAAACCGATACAGTTTTTCTGTATCGGTTTATTTTCTGCTCCGACGGCGGATTAGTTTTCGATTAAGAGTGCATATTTTCAAGGAAGTTTCCCGATGCTGTATGTTTATACTGCGAGGGGAACTGACACAGAAAAGATGTGCTATTAATCGAAAAAAAGAAAAGCCACCCGAATGGGTGGCTTTATTATGCTTAATCGTCTGCGTCGCGCAATACGCTCTATTCGGTTAAGCGGAATTCTTAATCCTCTGGTTAATAATCTTACTGGAGAAGTGAGAGAACGCCCTGAGGAAGTGAATTTGCCTGAGCGAGCATAGCCTGAGATGCCTGTGAGAGGATCTGATTCTTTGTGAAAGTCATCATTTCCTTAGCCATATCAGTATCACGAATACGTGATTCTGAAGCCTGCATGTTTTCAGCTGATACGTCGAGGTTAGCGATCTTGTGTTCAAGTCTGTT
>JAGAJQ010000285.1 GCA_017828955.1 Oscillospiraceae bacterium | reverse complement strand
GGGATTTCCGACAGAAATCATCTTTCCGCCTGACATCGAAACAGTTTTTGCAGAAAGCGAGAGGGGGAGGGATACCGTGTTGTCGGATATTATGAAGCTTGTCCCCATAAGGCGGAGTTCCTCGATTTTATCGGTGACTTTTCTCATAAAAACCCTGTCAAAAGCCGAGGGCATATCGTCGATTATAATAAGCCCCGCCCCCAAAAAAGCGACAGCAGAAAAAACAAGTCGCATTTTCATTCCGTATGAATATTCACGGACAGGCTTTTCGAGGTTTTCGAAAAGTTCTGAAAAAACGGCGATTTTATCGTAAAAAGAAATCGCTTCCTTTTTCTTTATCCCGAAAGATGAAAGAATGTTTAAAATGTTCTTTTCGCCCGAAAGCCTCGGGGAGAGTTTTCTCACAATTTCGTTTATGTATGCAGAGGATGAGAGCGAAAGTTCGCCCGTAAATTCCTTGTCTTTACCCGAAAGGATATCGAGAAGAAGGGTTTTTCCCGCTCCGCTTTCGCCGATAACGACAATACATTCGCCCTTGTTGACAGTAAGATTTACGCCCGAAAGTATGGTTATTTCTTCGTATTCGGGCCTTATAAGAGAAGCCCCCTTCTTTCTTTTCTTTATCTTTTTGCCGACATCACGGGCGGTTATTAAAATTTCGTCCAAAAGGGTTCCCCTCCTTTTTATGATATACTTTTTTCAGTATATCACAAGAATTCCCTAAAATCAATATTCATAAAAGATGAGAAATCGTATCTTTTAAAAAGAAAATATTTGACAATTATAAGGAAATGCTATATAATGATAAGGTATGCTTTGACTTAAAGTCATAAAAAAATCAACAGGAGGCAGAAAACTGTGAAAAGAGTTGGAAAACCCGTATTTTTCATTGTATTCATCTTTATCATACTCTTTACGGTAGTTCAGGTAACAGGGCTTACCTATCAGTATGGTGATGTTCAGACAAAATATGTCAAGAGTCTTAACGATATCCGTTGGGGAATTGACATCAGAGGAGGGGTTGACGTTACATTCACTCCCCCTGAAGGAATAGACGCAACAACAGAACAGATGGACGCTGCAACAGCAACCATCAATCAGAGACTTGTTACACTCGGTATCACAGACTCTGAATGTTATACAGACTACAACAATCAGAGAATCATAGTAAGATTCCCCTGGCAGTCGGGTGAAGAAGACTTCGACCCCGAACAAGCCGTTAAGGAAATAGGCGAAACAGCGCTTCTTACTTTCCGTCTCTGAACAGAAACAGATGAAGCCGGCGTTCCGACAGGAATCACAGAAGAAATTCTTCTTCAGGGTTCTGACGTTCAGAGAGCGGTTCCCGGTCTTGATGAACAGAGCGGTTATGTTGTTTACCTTACACTTTCACCAACAGGTAAGGATAAATTCTATGAAGCAACAAAGAGAGCATATGAAACAAAGGAAGTTCTCTCAATCTGGATGGACGATACACTCATCTCCGCTCCTAACGTAAGAGAACCTATTGCAAACGGAAACGCTACAATTTCAGGTGCTTTCGCAGACGCGGAAGAAGCGACAGACCTCGCAAACAAAATCAATTCGGGTGCTTTGCCTTTCAAACTTGAAACATCTTCATTCTCAACAATTTCACCAACACTTGGTCTTGGTGCCCGTGACGCAATGGCAATAGCAGGTGCTATCGCATTCGTTCTCATCTGTATCTTTATGGTATGTGTTTACAGACTTCCCGGTGCTGTCGCTTCAATCGGCCTTTTAGGACAGGTTGCAGGTATGATATGCGCAGTAACAGGTTTCTTCGGATTTATGAACGGTTCAACACTCACAGTTCCCGGTATCGCAGGTATCATCCTTTCAGTAGGTATGGGTGTTGACGCAAACATCATCACAAACGAAAGAATAAAAGAAGAACTCAGGGCAGGAAAGTCAATCGACGGTGCGCTTTCAATCGCCTACGACAAGGGCTTTACAGCAATCTTCGACAGTAACATCACAGTAGTATTCGTAGCGATAATCCTTATGGGTGCATTCGG
>JAGAJQ010000035.1 GCA_017828955.1 Oscillospiraceae bacterium | reverse complement strand
TTTGTTTCGGTCGTGGGAATCTATCGAAAAGGACCGAACCCAAATGAATATGGCAATTGTAAAATATATTACTACAGGCGTGTTCAATAATGTCCTGTATTATCCGAATAACGAACATTCAATCAATCAGTATGTCAGAAGCCTTGCTCCATTGGTGCCTCTTATTAAAAAAGAGAGCCCTGAAGAAATTTTTTCATATCTGAAAAATAAGTCAGGTCAAAATATATTTGTTGTATCGTTTGTACTGGCGGCTGTGGATACATACTCCGATGAAATGGCAGAGTATGTAATGGAAATAATGGAAAATAAATTTGATTTCTATATTTTCACAAGTTTTATCAAAAGAATTAAAAACAGTCATAAGGATAAATATTTTAATCGGATTGTTTCTGAAATTCCGTATATTATGGAAGATAAAAAAGAGTTTTTAAGTACAGGTTTTAAATTTACTTTTGCAAACAGTTCTATGTTGAAGAAAAGAGATAAAGTCATTAAAGAACTCAAGCAGCATTTGAGTAATGGTTCTTTTAACGATGCAGATATTGACGCAATTCAGGAACATCACATTCATTTCAATGAATTGGGATATGAATTATCCTATACTATTGATATAAGTATGAAGCAGAAGGCTTTTAATTACTTTATCCAGAATTTTAAAATCGGAGATGTGATATACTGCGTAGACAAAACATTTCGAGGCGATATTTCGCCAAGTTTGTTGTTCTCTTTGAGCAACACTTTAAAAAATCAAGGCAGATTTGAAGACTATATGTACCTTCTTATGTATCTTGACCAGTTCAATAATAATTCCTTGAGACTTATGTTAAGTGACATTCTGTTGAATTATGATTACACAAGACTGGCAAACAATATAAGTCCTTGTCGATTTGACGCTATCAGAATTATCCCGAATAATCGATGGGAAGTTACAATCAATAACGAAGATAAAATCAAATATCTCCATTGTATAGCTGTTTTCTCCTGTGTTTTATCAGAAATCTGGAAAAAGGATATTTATCTTGCAGGAAATAAGCTGACAGGGGATATGGCGTTAAAGATTCAAAAAATTGATGAATACAAGACTATAAATACATCCGATATTCTTGCTTTCCCGGATGATTGTGTATTTTCATCAGGGCTTAATTTGTCAAATACTAACTGGGATGTCTATGATAACGGTTGTGCAGATTATGCACGAATGCCGGAGGATGTGCTTAATATCAAGGGTATAAATATCAAAACACTGACATCAATGTTATTCTATGGTATCTGATTTTAAAAAATTAAAACTTCCGTCTTGTAATAAAGACGGAAGATTATTTTAAGGAGGAAAAATGAATTATTTTAATACAAATGAAGAGTATACACAATATATCAATCGTGTAAAACAAGAATTCTCTGTTTCCGAAGTTCCTGCCGGATATCTGTTTTATATATTAAATATTGATGGAACATCTGCTTCAGTAGTATCCAGAAAAGATTTTTTTGAAAATATAAAAAACAAAATAACAGTCTTTTTGGAGAAGAACCCGGATTCTACTTTAAATGAAATTATCAATTATATTAGAGCTGATATATATGAGGAATATAAAAGTAATATTCTGGTAAGCAGATATGTTACAATTATTCTGAATTCGTTAATTTGTGAGAACAAAATAGAATTGCATAGTTTTCGTAGAAAAACACTTGTAAATTTGATCTGATTTTTATTTTTTAAAAAAACAAATAAGTTAAAATAAAAGAAACCAATATCATAAATTCTTTTCATATGAAAATAGTCAATGATAACGGTTTTGTCTTATAATAAATGTAAGGATTTTGTTTTTTAAAATTTTGAAGTATAAGTAAATCATCTTGTATGTTTTTCAGAAATGGAGGTCTTTGTTATGAACGACAGAATTTTGGAAGAGTTGGCAGAGCTTATGAATATGCTTGAACTCACAGAAGAAGTTGCCAAAGAAGAACGAGCTTCCAAGACGGCAACAGGTTGATACAAGAAGAAAAACCGCCGATTTTTCGGCGGTTTTTGTTTTTTATA
>JAGAJQ010000284.1 GCA_017828955.1 Oscillospiraceae bacterium | reverse complement strand
CCGCCCAAGGTATCAGAAAAAGCAGAAAAAGCTTTCGGGATATAATCCCTTATCTTTTCGGCAGAGGGCAGAAGTTTTTCTATGAAGCCGAGAAACGGAAGCCCCTTTAAAGTTTCTGAAAAACGCTTATAATAAGAGTCGAAATCAGAGAAAAACTGCCTTACACTTTCGATAAGGCTCGGGATTACAAAATAGAGTGCCAAAGAAAAAATACCTATAAACGCTATATAAACTATCAGCGAAGAAATTATCCAGGCGATTTTTTCCGGGATTTTATCCGCACGCCAGAATTTCATAACTTTTATCGCGAATGAGTTTATCAGAAAAGCAAAGCCTATGCCTATTATTATAGGTCGCAGAGAAAAAAGAATTGTTTTTAAAAGCAGAAAAACATCGTCATACCGCCAGAAGCAGAAGATTATAAGTATTATAAGAAAAGCGGTAAGAACAATGCTTTTTATCGTTTTGACAGACATAAACTCCCCCCTTTCCATATATTTTAATATGTGCAGTATAATGAGATTTTATGCCATGGTGAACCACCGTCGGCACCGCGTGACCGCGGAGACCATATTGTTGCGGACAGCACAAAAAGCCCCCTATGGTAGTTGAAATTTGATTTTAAGCAATATACTGACTTCTCTTTTCAAGTGGAGTCAGTTTTGTTTTAATAATAGAAAAAAGTTTTCAGTCATTGCATTATCATACGGATTACCACGTCTTGATATTGAAGGCGTTCTGTGTTGCACTTCTTTAATACTTCATCCGTATCCTGATTAAAATAATTCATAACAATCTCCTTTGCTTTTATGTAGTTGGAATTTTTTTAAAACTTTCCTCCTTTGAAAGATATTTTTTAAATGTCGGGGGAGTTTTATTCTTTAAAAAATAAAAAATGGCAAAACTCACCCGCTTAAAGCAGATAAGTCTCGCCATTTAAGATGATACCAGAACTACAGTTCGTGATATTGACATCATCGCACTATTGTGCCGACTACTCCCTTATTTGTCAAGTATTGTAGCAAATTGAATTTTATTTTTCAAGAGCATTTTTGCATTATACAAGTTTTTTGTAGATTTAAATAAAATCATAATCCTATGCAGAAAAACAATATTACGAAACCTATAAAAAAATTATTTACTCTGTAACAAGATATTTTGATGCGTAATACTGATATTTTTCTTTATAATAAGGGCTTTCGGATTTCATCTCTCTTATCGACTTATGAAAATCCATATCGGCGGCATCTATAACGCAGGCGGCGATGTTAGAACAATGATCCGAAATACGCTCAAGGTTTGTTAAAAGGTCTGACCAGACAAAGCCTGTTTCTATGCTGCATTCGCCCTGCTGAAGTCTTGAAATATGGTTTGAACGAAGATTATCCTTGATTTTGTCGATGACTTCTTCTAAGGGTTCGACATCTCTTGCGGCGTCAAGGTCGTTATTGCAGAATGCCTTACAGGCAAGCCCTAAAATTTCGTCAACTGCTATTCCTAAGGAAGAAATTTCTTTTCTTGCGGCATCTGAGAATTTCATCTTCTTCGACATAAGTTCTTCTGTCGATTCGATGATGTTCATACTATGGTCTGAAATTCTTTCAAAGTCACCGATTATTTTAAGGAGTTTTGCCGATTCGCTACTTTCCCATCTTGTGAGCTGAGATGAGCTGAGTTTTACGATATATGTTCCGATAATATCTTCATAGTGGTCGGTTTTTTCTTCGTATTCCTTTACTGCCGATGAAATTTCGGGCGAATAATCTTTAAGGCAGTTTATAGCGTCAGAAACCGATTTTGCCGCACATTCGCCCATATCACATACAAGGCTGTGACAACGTTCGAGTGCTACCGAGGGGGTTGCGAGAAGACGTTTATCGAGTTCGACAATTTCTTCGGGCTGTTTTGTTTCGGGAACGAGTTTATAAACGATTTTTTCAAGAAGTGATGACATCGGGAGAAGAAGAAGTGTACATCCTATATTGAAAGCCGAGTGTGCGATAGCGATACCCGCGTGGTTTGCTGACATATCGAAAAGTGCGGGGCTTAAAACCATATCTATTACCGAGTATACAATAAGCCAGAATGTTGTTCCGATAACGTTGAATGAAAGGTGAACGAGAGCCGCTCTTTTAGCGTTCTTATTTGTTCCGAAAGATGAAAGAAGCGCTGTTATACAGGTTCCTATGTTCTGTCCCATGATAATGGGTATTGCGGCACCATAAGAAACACTGCCCGTTTTTGTGAGTGCCTGAAGAATACCTACCGAGGCAGAACTCGACTGGATTACCGCTGTTAAAATTGCACCGACAATAACGCCGAGAATGGGGTTTTTAAAGAGAATGAAAAGTTTCTGGAACTCGGGAACATCAGCAAGGCCCGCTACTGAATCTGTCATTATATCCATTCCGAACATAAGAACGGCAAAGCCTAAAAGAATTGTCCCCGTGTCCTTTTTCTTATCGCTTTTACAGAACATAAAGAATATTGTTCCGATAAGGGCGAGGATAGGTGTGAACGACATAGGTTTTAAAAGCTGAAGAAAGAGTGCGTCGCCCTCAATTCCGCCGAGGCTTAAAATCCAGGCGGTTATGGTTGTTCCGACATTGGCACCCATAATTACATTTATCGCTTGTTTAAGTGTCATAATCCCTGAGTTTACAAAGCCTACTATCATTACGGTTGTTGCCGATGAACTCTGTATTATAGCTGTAACGCCGAGACCTGTGAAAAGCCCTGCGAATTTGTTTGTTGTGAGTTTTGAGAGAAGATGCTGTAAACTTCCGCCTGCGCGTCTTTCAAGGGCCTGTCCCATTACATTCATTCCGTAAAGGAAAAGGCATAATCCCCCTATAAGTGTAAGTACGTCAAAAATGTCCATAGTAGTATTGCTCCTTTGCAATGTTTTTTTATTTTTTCTTTTTTCAATTCACAACTTGATTATAACATTTTAAAAGTAAAGATACGGCAAAGAATAAGGTTTTCTCCCCTATGGAATTATTGACATAAATCAGTGTAAATATTATAATATGTTCATTATAACACCAACTTTAAAAAGGATTTATTATGAAAAAGATTATAGATGATTCTCTCTTTGCTTTTTTAATTCTTATAACGGCTTTCGGGATAAATATGTTTATCAAGAAAATATTCGGAATAGACTCTTTAATACCTATGATTTTCGTTCTGGGGATTTTTATAATCTCTCTTAAAACAGACGGCTATATAACAGGAATAGTATCTTCTGTAATAAGCGTTTTTGCGGTAAACTATGCGTTTACATTCCCCTATTATGCATTCGACCTCATATCGCCCGAATGTGTTGTTTCGGTTATTGTTATGCTTATCATCGCAGTTACTACAAGCGCTATGACAACGAAGATAAAAGCGCAGAAAAAAGCCTATGCCGAAAGTGAAAAAGAAAAGATGCGCGCCAATCTTTTAAGAGGAATTTCACACGACCTCAGAACACCTTTGACATCAATCTGCGGTTCGACATCCGCTATAATAGAAAACTATGATATTCTCACAAAAGACCAGCAGATAAAACTTCTTCAGGAGATAAGAGAAGATTCCGAGTGGCTCACGAGAATGGTTGAAAACCTGCTTTCCGTAACAAGAATTGACAGTCAGAAAGTAAGGGTAATAAAAACGCCTACTGTCCTTGAAGAACTTATTGACGCGGTTATGTTGAAGTTCCATAAAAGATACCCACAGCAGAATGTAATTGTAAACATCCCCGAAGATTTTATAAGTATTCCTATGGACGCGCTTTTGATAGAACAGGTCATAATAAATCTTCTTGAAAACGCAATTTTTCACGCTAAGGGAATGACCAGACTTTCTCTTGATGTAAAGACAAAAGACGATATGGCGATATTTGAAATTTCAGATGACGGTTGCGGTATTTCAAAAGACAGAATGGATAATCTTTTCGGCGGATATTTTGAAAGAGTTGACGCACCGACAGACAGCACAAGAAACAATATGGGTATAGGCTTATCGGTATGCGCTTCGATAATAAAAGCACACGGCGGAGAAATAAATGCAGAAAACATTAAAGAGGGCGGAGCTTTGTTCCGTTTTTCTTTGGAAATGGAGAAATAATGAGCAGTAACAAATACAAAATCCTTGTTATAGAAGATGAATCGAATATCTTAAGTTTTATAAACACAATTCTTGACGCGAATAATTACAGAGTAATCACGGCAAAAAGTTGCAACGAAGGAAAGATGATGTTTTCATCACATCTTCCCGATCTTGTTATGCTTGATTTAGGTCTCCCCGATGCTGACGGACTTCAGTTTATAAAATATGCGAGAGAGTTTTCTACTGTTCCCATAATAGTTTTATCGGCAAGAACACAAGAAAGCGACAAGGTTTCAGCGCTCGATCTCGGTGCTAACGACTACATAACAAAACCCTTCGGAACAGACGAACTTTTAGCGAGAGTAAGGGCGGCTTTGAGAAACAGTCGTTACAGTGCTGACAGTGGTGTTCTTTCGGGCGGAAAATTTGTTCTTCACGACCTTATCATCGACTATGACAAAAGACTTGTCACAGTTTCGGGGAACAACATAAAACTCACTCAGACAGAATATAATATCGTTGCTTACCTTTCGGCACATTCGGGAAAGGTT
>JAGAJQ010000283.1 GCA_017828955.1 Oscillospiraceae bacterium | reverse complement strand
GGGCGAAGCTATTGAAAAACTCTACCGTGATTGTTTTTCGGCAGACAGTTATCTCTGTTCGTCAAACGCAGTAACAGAAGATGGCTTCCTTTATAATGTTGACGGAAACAGCAACCGCGTTTCAGCGATAACATTCGGACCTCGCCAGGTTATTATGGTTGTCGGAATGAATAAGGTTGTCCGCAATATTGATGAAGCAGCAAAAAGAGTTAAATCCATAGCAGCCCCTGCCAATACAAAGCGACTTTCCTGCGATACCTACTGTCAGAAAACAGGTGTCTGCATAGGAATAGACGGAAAAATCAGCGATGGCTGTGATGGTGCAAGAATCTGTTGTAACTATGTTATTTCGGCAAAACAGCGTATAAAAGACCGCATAAAAGTCATTCTCGTCAAAGAAGAACTCGGTTTCTGATTTTAAAACAAAAATATGCCTGTCCTCTCTTTCTGAAAGGGAGGACTTTTTGTTTACTCTAACAAAAAATAAATCCTGTCCCTCAATCGACAAGTTTGTCAGTTTCTTGGAGTTATGATTATAACAGAAGGGAGATGACAGAAATGATAGTCTATGTCGATGTTTTATTAGCACTAAATATCTATGTCAATTTCTTTCTTATAAAAGCAACAGCAAAGCTTACATCAGAGAAAATAAAAACATCAAGGCTTATCCTTTCTTCTCTTGGCGGAAGCCTTTTTTCACTCCTTATTTTTCTTCCGCCGATAAACCCTCTTTTGCTTACTCTTATAAAACTTTCGGGTGCGTTTCTTATAGTTCTTGTTTCTTTCGGCTTTACAAACTTTTTTACATATCTTAAAAACACCTTTGTCTTTTTTGCCGTAAACTTTATCTTTTCGGGGATAGCAACCGCTTTTATTGAGCTTTCAAGAACAGATTTCCTTATCCAGAACAATATGTCGCTTTATGCCGATTTTTCACTTTTTATGCTGATAATTTCAACAATAGTCGCTTATTTTGCAATTTCTTTTTTCAGATATCTCTTTGATGGAAAATCCGTTGTTTCCGATAGATTTTCGGTTATAATTTCTTTTGCCGAAAAGACCTTTTCCCTTAAAGGAATAGCCGACACAGGAAACCGCCTTGTCGATAATTTCACAGGAACACCCGTTATAGTCTGCGACTGTGAAAAGATAGGTCTTACAGAGGATTACACAGTTCCTTTTACCGATAAAAAATTCAAAGGACTGCGTTTTCTTACATATACAACCGTCAACAAAAGCGGAATAATCCCTGCGTTCACTCCCGAAAGCGTCATCATAAAAAACGAAACAACAGGCGAGATGAAAAGCGTTGACGCTATGATAGGAATAGCAGGTAAACAGGAAAACGACTGCGAGGCAATTTTCAATCCGACAATTTTAACATAATGGAGGAAGATATGAAACAGATAGCAATATTCATAAAAAAACTGCTTATTAAAATGGGATTTGAAAGCAAGGAGATTTTTTATATCAACGGGTCTGATACTCTACCTCCGCCACTCACAAAAGAAGAGGAAGAAAGAGCATTCAGTCTTCTTTCAGAAAACGATGCGACTGCAAAAGAACAACTCATAGTCCATAATTTAAGGCTTGTAGTCTATATAGCCAAAAAATTCGAGTCAACGGGAGTAGGTCTTGAAGACCTTGTTTCAATAGGCTCGATAGGACTTATCAAAGCGGTAAATACATTCTGTCCCAATAAAAGCATAAAACTTGCAACCTATGCGTCGCGTTGCATTGAAAACGAAATACTTATGTTTCTTCGTAAAACATCCCAGCGTAGAATAGAAATTTCGATAGACGAACCACTCAATACCGATTGGGACGGAAACGAACTTCTTCTTTCCGATATCTTAGGAACAGATAACGATACAGTAAACAGGAATATCGAATCCGAGGCAGAAAAAAGTGTTCTTCTCGATGCTATCGAACATCTTGAAGAAAGAGAAAGACTCATTATGAAAATGCGTTTCGGGCTTATAGACGGAAAGGAGAAAACCCAGAAAGAAGTTGCCGATATAATCGGTATTTCACAATCCTATATTTCAAGACTTGAAAAGAAGATTATCAAAAAACTCAAGGTCACTATGGAAAAAATATAGAACCTCCTTTGTATATAAACTCAGTTTCTTTGCAATAATTATTTCAGTAATTGCTGTAGGGGGACTGAGTTTATGTATTATAACAAGGTTGACATCAGCGGAGTTAATACATCAGAG
>JAGAJQ010000282.1 GCA_017828955.1 Oscillospiraceae bacterium | reverse complement strand
TGACATATTCAGGGTATACTTTTGAAAGACTTCTTTCAGAATCTACTGAAGAAAATGGTTTTTCAGAACTTCTTTCCGAAACCGATATCCTGATTGACGGACCATATCTTGAAGCTGAACGTTCTCTTATGCTTCTTTTCAGAGGTAGCAAAAATCAGCGCATAGTTGATGTTAAAAAGAGCCTTGAAAAAGGAACTATTGTTGAAATAAATCTCGATAATTAAATTATTTACAGGGGGTGTAGCATCAAATTGGTCAGAAGAATAATTGTAATATTTATTGCAATAATGATGATTTTTTCTTTTACGGCTTGTGGAAAAGAAAATGATGGAACAGGATATCTTTTCAGATATGACCTTTCTTCAGACCCTCAGAATCTCGATCCTCAGGTTGCTGTTGATGCGTCATCACTTATTGTAATAAGAAATATATATATCGGTTTATTTACTATGTCAGAAACAGGCACGATAGAAAACGCTCTTGCACTTGATTATACAATTTCAGATGACGGACTTATTTATGATATATCAATCCGTGATGATAATTACTGGGCAAATGCAGATGGCAAGAAAGAACAGGTAAATGTTACTGCTAAGGATTTTGAATATGCATTTAAAAGGATTTTTAATCCTCAGACATCTTCTCCTTACAGAGAAAAATTTATTTGTATAAAAAATGCTGAAAAAATAATCAATGGAGAAATTGATTATTCTGAACTTGGTGTAAAGGCAACGTCTGACTTTTCGCTCAGAATAGAACTGGAATATCCGAATGCGGATTTTCTTTCGCTTTTAACAACAACACCTGCTATGCCCTGTAATTCTTCACTTTTCCATTCGACAAATGGCAAATATGGGCTTGATCCTGATAACACATACACTAACGGTCCATTTTATGTCAAGCAATGGGAATTTGACCCTTATGGGAAAAATAATTATATGATACTTCGCAAAAACAAGATGTTCTCTGAAGAAATGGATATTTCACCGTCGAGTTTAAATTTTTTTATCGAGAAGAAGTATTCGGATAGAATAGCTGATTTCGAAAAAGAAGATATTGATTGCATAATAACAGATGGTTCAGATGATTTTATTGATGATGAAGACTACGCTTACACAGAATACAAATACAAGACCTACGGAATAATAGTAAATTCAGATAATTCATATTTTTCTCAGATTGAGGCAAGAGAAGCGTTATCTTTATCAATAGACAGGGGTTCTTATAAAGACGAACTCACCAGAGGCAGAACTTCAGCTTATGCAATAATACCGCCTGCCATAAACATTTTAAATAAGAGTTATCGAGAACTTATATCAGATCAAGCAAAGGTTACTTACAACCCCTCACTTGCAAAAGAAAAATGGGAGGTTTTTTTACAGAATAATGATATTTCATCACTTACGGGAGCAAATATTATTGTTAAAGAGGGAACAAAAAACAGCGACGATCTTAACAGAATAACATCACAATGGCAACAAAATATCGGATTTTTCTGTGGAATAGAAGTTCTTCCGGAAAAGGAATATAATCGTAGAATAGAAGAAAACGAATATTTACTTGCGCTTATAGATATTACCGCTGATAACAATAGTCCTCGTGATGTTCTTTCACAGTTTGTAACAGGAGATGAAGGTAATGCTTTCGGTTATTCAAATGAAGCATTTGATGAAGCATTTGATAAAGCAATACATTCAGAAAAACTCAGCGATTCTGTTCAACTTTATTCAGATGCTGAAAGTGAAATTCTTAATGATTATTCATTTATTCCTGCTTTTTATGAAAGCGAATATCTTGTTTATCCAAAAGAAATATCAGGTATAAGGTATGATCCGTTTACCAAAGAACTTGATTTTATTCACGCAAAAAATTTTGATTAATAAAAAACCTGAGAAGAAATCTTCTCAGGTTTTTGTTTTATCAGTTATCAGATGACGCGTTGACATTATAAACCATAGTCATAAGACTATCGCCAAGATGAGCATTTTCGACGATTATATCGTTAAAAGTTGGTTTCAGATCACAATGACTGAAATTCCAGAAAGCCTTGATTCCGTGTTTTACGAGTGTGTCTGCGATCTGTTGTGCAGATTCTTTAGGAATACAAAGTATCGCAATAACAGGGGAGTTTTGGTTACAAAAATCTTCGATTTTATCGGTATGCATTATTTTGAGATTTCCTACTTCGA
>JAGAJQ010000281.1 GCA_017828955.1 Oscillospiraceae bacterium | reverse complement strand
TTGTATTTTTCGTGTTCTGCGGCAACATTCTCTCCGAAATACGAAAGAATTTCGCCCGCTAATGTGTCGCCCGTTGCTGTGCCGTAATCATATGTCATAAGATAGGCGAATGTTCCGTCGCCCTTTATATTTGAAAGCCTTACAGCGAGAGAGTTCATACATTCATCGGCTTTTGCCTCGGCGGTAAGATTTCCGCCTAAAACAGCGGCGATATCGCGGTAACAGTTATAAAGTTCCTCAAAATTATTGGGAGTTTCAAGAATGAGGATTTTCGTTCCCCCTTCTTCGATTTTATCCCTGTCGGTTTTGGCAATAGGGCTCTGCGTTATCAGAACATCGGGTTTTATGTTAAGTATTGTTTCAACCGATGGCTTTACAGAACTTCCTATATTCGTTCTTTTTGTAACGATTTCGGGATAGTCGCAGTATTTGCTTCTTGCAACAACTTTATCGCCATACCCTAATGCGAAAATCATTTCCGTTACGGCAGGGGATAACGATGCCACCGACATGGGTTCTTCTTTAAAAACAGTTTCACCTATAACAACAGGGTATGCCTTGGGCGTTTCCGTCGGCATATTATATTCAATTTCACTCGTACATCCGCTCATTAAAAAGATAACGGAAACGATAAGAAATGATAATATTCTTTTCAAGATAAATCCTCCTAAAAAATCTCATAATAATATTATACACTTTTTTGTCGTATTTTGCAAACATAAAATATATTCCATTGACTAAAATATCCTGATAATATATAATATATATAACTATGACTATCTTTAAAAAAGGAGAACTACGCTATGAAAGCAGCAGAGGCAGTAGCAAAATGTCTTAAAAAAGAGAACATCACTACCGTTTTCGAATATCCGGGGGCGGCTATATGTGCTGTCTATGAGGCTATCGAAAAAGAGGGAATAAAGCATATTCTTGTAAGACACGAACAGAATGCAGGACACGCCGCAAACGGCTATGCAAGGGTGAATAATACCCCTGCCGTATGTATCGCAACATCGGGCCCCGGCGCTACTAACCTTCTTACAGCGATAGCAACCGCTTATATGGACAGTATTCCCGTTGTTTTTATAACAGGACAGGTTTCAAGTGACCAGATAGGCCGTGATGTTTTTCAGGAAGCTGATATAACGGGCGCTTCCGAGCCTTTTATAAAGCACAGCTTTCTTGTCAAGGACGCGGCGTCTATCCCGAAAATCTTCAAAGAGGCGTTTATTCTTGCGGGAACAGGAAGAAAAGGTCCTGTTTTAATAGATATTCCCGAAGATATTGCCGAAGAAGAGATTGATTTCGACTATCCCGAAAAACTTTCAATAAGAGGATATAAACCCACAACAAAAGGAAATAAGCTTCAGTTGAAGCGTTGTGCCGAAGCGATAGCAGAGTCAGAAAGACCGCTTATCTGTGCAGGCGGGGGAGTTTTGCTTTCAGGTGCTACCGAAGAACTTTATGCCCTTTCCGAAAAAATCTCGGCTCCCATAGTTACAACTATGATGGGAATAGGCTCTTTTCCGACAGAGGACGAAAGAAACCTCGGTATGATAGGAAGATTCGGAAAAGAAGAAGCCAACAACGCTGTCAATAAATGTGACCTTATACTCTTTGTCGGCGCGAGAGTAGGCGACAGAGCGGTAAAATCCCCGACCTTTA
>JAGAJQ010000280.1 GCA_017828955.1 Oscillospiraceae bacterium | reverse complement strand
TTTAAGAAAGAAAAAAAGAAGAAACATAAGTATATTCATAAGACAACCGCTTATTAGGATTATAAGTTCTTTGCGTTTTTCTTTAAGAGAATATCCTCTGACTATTTTTATTCCTGCGCCATAAAGAACTATCTTTTTCACACTTACTCCGAAAAGAAACATCGAAAGAAGATGACCTGTTTCGTGGAGAAAGCAAGCCACAAGACTCATAAAAACAGAGACGGAAGTTTCGGAAAGGGTCAGAAGCGCTACAACCGCGAGAAAGCTGAATTTTACGGAAACGCTTGTTTTAAAGCTTGATTTTATCAACATATTTTTCACCGATAGATTATATGCTGAAAAAATCTTTCAGATTACAGAAAAAGTCATCAGAAGAAAAACTCCTGATGACCTTTCTTATTATGTTTCGGGAGATTCTTTTTTGATCCTGAATACTACTCTGAATATTCCCGAAAGTACCTTCGGGGTTTTGATAACTACTATTTTCATAAGTAACCCTCCGATTCAGATTATGTTACATAATATTCCGAACCGAAAAAAATGTGAGTTAAAGTTCCCAGTCTTTTATCTGTTTTGCGTTATTATACATAGAAACATAGCTCTGATAACGTGTTTCTGAAATATCGCCATTTTCTACCGCTTCTTTTACCGCACAACCCTTTTCGCCGATATGTGCACAATCCTTGAACCTACATTTATCTAAGTATTCACCGAATTCGATAAAGCAGGAAGAAAGTTCATCGCATTTTATTATATCATATCGGTTAGTGTCGAATGTTGAAAAACCTGGAGTATCGGCAACGTACCCTCCGCCTTCGAGAGAAAAAAGTTCTACCTGACGGGTTGTATGTCTGCCTCTTCCGAGTTTTTTACTTATTTCGCCTGTATCGAGTGAAAGTGATTTATCCATATGATTTAAAAGAGTTGATTTTCCTGCACCCGAGTTACCTGTAAAGGCACTGAGTTTTCCCGAAAGAAGAGATTTGAGTTCATCGCAGGAATTCTCTTTGCTATAATCAATGGTAAGAACTTTTATACCTACTTTTTCATAGATACTGCGGATATAATCGCCTTCGGAAAGGTCGATTTTAGTTATCGCGATAATAGGTTCTATATTCTTATATTCACAGACAGCGATAAATTTGTCGATAATCTCGAAATTGGGGGAAGGTTCGCAGGTTGAAACAACAAAAACCATAATATCGAGATTTGCAAGAGGAGGTCTGATTATAAAATTCTTTCGGGGAAGAATTTCTGAAATGACGATATTGTCTTCAAGTATAACTTCATCGCCAGCTGACGGAGATATCCCTTTATTGCGGAAAATCCCCCTCGCTTTACATTCAAATACGCCTTCGGGAGTCTTTACAAAGTAAAGACCCCCGACTGCTTTGATTATTATTCCTGTATTTTTGTCAAGGCTCATAATCAATATCCTTTCGCTTCATAGAAAGCAAAATCATCATAAGATACCTGATAGAATTTGCCTGTTTCAAAATCCATTGAATATTCGGCAAGTTTTACAGGAGCTATTCCACGTTCGTGCTTGATTTCAACGATTACGGTTTTATGTTCGGAACCTGAAATTGTAAGCTGAACATCTCTCTTATCTTCAACATCGTTTACAGCTACAGATGTTACTTCTTCACCGTCAACAAAAGCGGTAAATGTGTATCCGCCGTCCACTCCGCTCGGAATGGGAACTGTGAGATAGTAAGATTTAAGGCTTATTGTACCTGTACTTACTTCGAGAACTATTTCTGTTCCGGGCTGAACAACTTCGAGATAAGGAACCGACTGATTAAGGACTGTTCCTGCTTCTTCTCTTGAGTCAACTGTCTGTATCTTTGTAACAAGTTTCTTTTCTGTGAGAAGTTTCTGCGCCTCTTCAATCTTCATATTCTGAAGGTCAGGCATAATGATATCTTCCTGTTCTGCTCCGAGGCTGACATAGATTGTAAGTGCTGAACCGTATTTTACATTTGTATTCGCAGGAGGATCTGTTTCGATAGCAAATCCTGCAGGAACATTATCGTCAATACGACTTGTTGTACTTACATAGAAGCCTGCGTCTTTAAGAATTGAAATCGCTCTTGTCTGTTCGTAATTTGTAACATCGGGAACGGGAATCATTCTTATTCCACGGCTGACTTTAACCTTGATTTCTCTTCCTGCCTTAACGGACGAACCTTCTGAAATAGGCTGTTCGATGATAACACCCGCAGGATATTCGGAATATTCTTCGGAAAGTTCTGTTATACGGAAATAAGGATACTGCGACTGCGCCTGTGTTATAGGCACTCCGACTAAATTCGGCATTGTGTATGTTTCTGTTCCGTAAGGAGAAATCATCTTTATAATCATATTTGTTATAAAGAATGCCGCAATGATTACAACTGCCGCTGTTATCGCGCCGAGAACGGGAACTATGAGTGAACGGCCACCACCGCCTCTTCTTCTGCGATGGTCATCATAGTAATCGTCGTCGTCATCATCATCATCGTAATCGTCGTCGTAATCGTCCTCATCATAATCATCATCGTCGTAATCATCATACTGAGGCTTTGGTTTTGCTTTCTGTTTGAACATTTTAGGCACCTTCGACATTATCTTGTTTCTGTCAACCTCAACAGTTCCGCCTTCGGTTGTTGCGGCCGGTGTCTGAGGATTGACAGGGGTGAAAAATCTTGTATTTTCATCGATAGGAGGAGTAAGGTATTTATATTCAAATACAATACTCGGATTTCTCTTGAATTCTTCGATATCCTTGATCATTTCGGAGGCTGACTGATAACGCTTGTTGGCATCCTTCTGCATAGCTCTTACTACGATATCTTCAAGACCTTCGGGGATAGTTTCGTTTATTTCTCTTGGGTTTCTCGCCTTGCTCTGCATATGCATAAGCGCTACCGAAACAGGATTATCTGCGTCAAAAGGTTTCTGACCTGTGAGCATTTCGTAAAGCATTACGCCGATAGAGTAGATATCACTCTTTTCGTCTGTAATATCTCCCCTTGCCTGTTCGGGACTGATATAATGAACAGAACCGATTGCTTTATCAGAGAGAGTTTTACCCTCTTCTCTTGCGAATCTTGCTATGCCAAAGTCCATGACCTTTATTGTTCCGTCGGGGAAAAGCATAATGTTCTGTGGCTTTATATCACGGTGAACTATTCCTCTGTCGTGAGCGTGCTGTAAAGCGCGGAGAATCTGGATAACGAAATGAATCGCGTCTTTCCATTTTAAAATTCCCTGCTGTTCCATAACCTCTTTAAGAGTAATGCCATCGATATATTCCATTACAATGAACTGGATTTTTTCTGTAAATCCTACATCGTAAATTTTCACTATATTGGGATGCGACAAAACAGCGATAGCCTTCGATTCGTTCCTGAATCTTCTTAAAAATTCCTCATCGTTTGAAAATTCTGTCTTGAGGATTTTAACGGCAACGACACGATCGTCGATAATATCTATCGCTTTATAAACGTCCGCCATACCGCCGATACCGATAAGTTCAGTAATTTCATAGCGTCCGTCCAACTTCTTGCCGATATTTCTGTCCATCATTTTCACTCCTACGAAAAAATAATAAAAGTGTAACTCAATAAAATATTATATCACAAATTGCTTATCAATGCAATAGATATATTGTCTCTCGTTTTAGGCAAAGCGAGGTTTATGAGGTCTTCTGCATTCTGTTCGATATTGCCGTTATTGACAACTGTGAAGATTTCATCATCACTGCAATAACTCGACAGACCATCTGAACAGAGAAGAAGTTTTCCGTCGTCAACGATATTCTTTTCGAAATAATCTATATCGACAACAGAAGCTGTTCCTACCGCTCTTGTTATATAGTTTCTCTGAGGGTGGGTTTTTACTTCCTCTTCGGAAATTTCACCGCTATCAAGAAGAAATCTCACTACTGTATGGTCTTTTGTGATCTGTTCCATAACATTTTTTGTGATGAAGTAAGCACGACTGTCGCCTACATTCACGATATGCGCAACACCATTTCTTACAAATGCTATTACACAAGTAGTTCCCATTCCCTTTTTATCTTCGTCTTCAACGGACGCTGCAAAAACTGCTGCGTTCGCTGCCGAAACAGAAGAAATAAGAACGTTTCTTATAGAGTTTGAGTCGAAATTTTCGGAATAACCGAAAATCATTCTTTTCTTGATGATATTTACAGCTGTTTCTGACGCAAATCCGCCTGCATTTTCTCCACCCATACCATCACAGAGAATAGCAAGAACTGAGCCATCGGGAAGAGTTGTTGTATAAACCCTATCCTGATTTTCTTTTCGGGGGCCTATATTGGTCGCTGATGTTACCTTCATTTTCGGTTCACTTCCTTTCATTATATTTCATACTCTCGGCGTAATTGTCCGCAAGCTGCGTTTATATCGCTTCCGAGAGTTCTTCTTACTGTTGCGTTTATTCCGCCTTCTTCGAGGTAATGCTGGAATTTTCTCACCGATGAAGTGTCGGTTTTATAGTTTCTTTCCTTGATCTTATTGACGGGAATGATGTTTACGTGACAATTCATTCCTCTAAGGAGAGAGATAAGTTCGTTTGCGGTTTCTCTGCTATCGTTTACGCCGTTTATAAGAGCATATTCAAAAGAAATTCTTCTTCCTGTTTTCTTTATGTAGTTCTTACAGGCAGAGATAAGTTCGTTTATATCGTACTTATTATTGACGGGCATAATTTCGCTGCGTTGTTTATTATTGGCAGCGTGGAGCGATATAGACAATGTGAGCCCGAATTTATGTTCTGAAAGGTCGTTTATTCTGTCAACAAGCCCGCAGGTCGAGAGAGAAAGATGTCGAAGGCTCATATTGTTACCCTCAGGGCAAGAAACGAGGTTTAAGAATTTTATTACATTATCATAATTATCGAGAGGTTCGCCTATTCCCATCATAACGATACTTGAGATTTTTCTGCCACTGTCTTTTTCGGCGGTATAAATCTGTGAAAGCATTTCAGAAGGGGTTAAGTTTCTTTTGAAACCTGCTATTGTTGAGGCACAGAATTTGCACCCCATTTTACAGCCTACCTGAGTTGAAATGCAGATGCTGTCGCCGTGGTGATAGTCCATAAGAACTGTTTCTATGTGGTTTCCGTCGGAAAGTTCATAGAGGTATTTTATTGTTCCGTCGATTTTGGAACAGAGTTTTCTTACTATTTTAAGTTCGGTTATATGAAAATTTTCTGAAAGTTTTAAACGAAGGTCGGAAGAAAGGTTTGTCATAAGAGAAAAATCGGATACTCTTTTTATATGAAGCCACTCGAAAACCTGCTTTGCACGGAACTTTTTTTCGCCCATATCAAGAAGTTTGGTTTCAAGGTCTGAAAGGCTCATAGAAAGAATATCAAGTTTTTCCATACCTACCTTACCCTCCTTATCTTTGAAATGAAAAATCCGTCTCCCCCGAAGTGATAGGGGAAAATTGTTGCTTTATAATTTCCGAAAGGTTCACCCATTTCGGATAAAACGGGAACTCCTTCGAAGTCTTTATTATCTTCTAAGAATTTATCTATTACGTTATCGTTTTCGTCCTTTGAAAGAGAACAGGTTGAGTATACAAGTTCTCCACCGACTTTGAGATACTTTGACGCGTTCTGAAGAATTTTAAGTTGTATCTCGGGGAGACGTTCTGTTTCTTTCAAGGGTTTATATTTTATCTCAGGTTTTTTGGAAATAACACCATAACCCGCGCAGACAACATCGCATAAAATCTTATCTGCCATAGGTATTGTTTCGTCAAATACAGTAGCGTCTGCTACCCTTGGTTTTATAGATGTCAGAGAAAGTCTTTCCGCACCGTTTTTTATAAGTTTAACGCGGTTTTCGTGAAGGTCGAAAGCAAAGATTTCGCCATCATTTTCCATAATTTCGGCTATGGTAAAGGTCTTTCCGCCGGGGGCAGAACAAACATCTAAAACTGTTTCTCCCCTTTTGGCACCGAGTGCTTTTGCACAAAGTTGAGACGCTATATCCTGAACGTGAAAATACCCTTTTTTATAGAGAGGATTATTTTCTATCCCCGAAAAAGAAGAAGATATAACACAATGAGGAAGAATTTCGGATTTAGTACATTCAATGCCCATAGATTTCATTTCGGAAATGAAATCATCGTCTGAAATGAGTGTATTATTTACACGCATTGTAATATTATTTTCATCAGAAGAAAATCCTATTAGAATTTTTTCTGTTTTTTCTTTGCCGTAGTCTTTTATCCATTTTGAGATAAGTTCAGAAGGAACTGAATATTTTACTGAAAGAGAAGAAATTTCGTCTTTCGGCAAAGAAAAAGTTTTATCGTTTCTTATGAAATTACGAAGGATCGCGTTTACCATTCCCTTTGCGCTTGACTTTGAAAATTCAGACGCGAGTTTAACGCTTTCATTAACGGCTGCGTTATCGGGAACGGAAGGCATATAAAGAAGTTGATATACCCCTGTTCTTAAAATCATAAGAATTTCTTTATCGAGCTTTGATATGGGTTTTGAAAGATAAGAAGAAATGATATAATCAAGAGTTATTTTTCTTTCGATTGTTCCGTAAAAAAGTCGGCTTGTGAATTTCTTGTCGGTATCTGAAAGTTCTGAAAAAGAGCGTTCGTTATCAAGGATAATATTTGAATATGCTCCTTTTTCGACACGCAAAAGAAGTTTTACAGCGACATTTCTTGCTGACGGCATAGAAATTCTACCTCCGAAAAATTATGAGAGTTTTGTTCCCTTTTCTATCTTGTTTCCTCTTAAATAATCGGCGGTTTTCATTCTCTTTCCGCCCTCTGCCTGAATTTCATCAACAGCAATACCATTATTGTCACCACAACAAACGATGAATTTATCGGCATCAACGATTTCACCCACAGTTCCCTTAACGTTTTCTACGATATGGGATTTATAGATTTTTATACGCTTTTCGCCCATAATCGCAGTTGCACAGGGCCAGTCAGAAAGCCCTCTTATCTGGTTGTGGATTTCTCTTGCTGTTTTATTAAAATCAATTGGACACATATCCTTTGTAAGCATAGGAGAATATGAACTTTCGTCGTCATTCTGTTTTACAGGGGTTACATTACCACTCTTTATAGCACCGATAGTTTCGATTAAAAGTTCTGCACCTATTACAGAGAGACGATCGTGAAGTTCTGATGCTGTTTCGTTTTCGCCTATTTCTGTTGACTTTTTCATCAGCATATCGCCAGTGTCAAGTCCTTCTGCCATAAGCATTGTTGTTACACCTGTTTCTTTTTCTCCGTTAAGAACACTCCACTGAATAGGACCTGCACCACGATACTTGGGAAGAAGTGAGGCATGGACATTCATACAATAAAGCTTTGGAACATCTAAAACTTCTTTGGGAAGAATTTTTCCATAAGCGACAACAACTATAAGATCGGGAGAAAGTTCCTTTAAAGTTTTAAGTGCGTTTTCGGCGTCTTCGCCTTTTTTAAGGCTATTAGGCTGAAAAACAGGGATACCATTTTCTTCGGCTAAAACCTTTACGGGAGGTGGTGTGAGTTTATATCCTCTTCCCTTTGGTTTATCGGGCTGTGTGAAAACGCCTGTTACTTTATTATCGCTGTCTATGAGCGCTTTAAGGCAAGGAACGGCAAAATCAGGCGTTCCCATAAAAACTATGTTCATATTCTTCCTCCGCAAAAATTATTCCATTTCATCGGGATCAACATATTCATCGACAAGTTCTGTGAAAAGATGACCATTTAAGTGGTCGATTTCGTGGCAGGCAGCTCTGCAGGAAAGGTCGGAAAGAGAAACTTCGAAAAACTTTCCGTTTCTGTCCTGTGCTTTAACAACGCACTTTTTAGGTCTCTTTACATATCCGAAAACATTCGGGCAGGAAAGACAACCTTCGATCTCACGCTGTCTTCCGCTTTTTTTGATGATAACGGGATTTATGAGTTCGAGATAGGGTTCACCGTCTTCTATAAGAATGAGCGCAATTCTTCTGATTATGCCTACCTGAGGTGCGGCAAGACCTGCACCGTTGGAGTCTCTCAAAGTTTCGTGCATATCATCGAGAAGTGCCCATAATTTTTCGTTGAATTCGGTTACGGGTTTACAATTC
>JAGAJQ010000279.1 GCA_017828955.1 Oscillospiraceae bacterium | reverse complement strand
TTTATTGAGATTTTTCTTTCCCGCTTCAAACTGAGGTTTTATAAGCGCAACAATTTCTCCGTTATCGGAGAGAAGTTCAGACACTTTGGGCAAGACTTGTTTTAAGGATATAAATGAAACATCTATTGATATAAAATCAATGTTTTCACTGAAATATCCTGAAGGAATATCTTTTATATTTGTCTTTTCGAGATTTACAACTCTCTTATCATCGCAAAGAGATTTATCAAGCTGATTCTCCCCAACGTCAACAGCATAGACTTTTTTAGCTCCGTTTTTAAGCATACAATCAGTAAAACCGCCTGTAGAAGCGCCTATATCAAGACAGACGACATCTTTAAGATTTATCGAAAATTCATCAATGGCTTTACTGAGTTTAAGCCCACCTCTTCCTACAAAAAGATTTGCTGATTCAGAAACTTTTATATCATCTTCAACCGAAACAGCAAAAGACGGTTTATGACAAATTTTTCCGTTAACATAAACGAGCCCGTTTTTTATAAGATCTTTTGAATTTGACCTGCTTTTAGACAGCCCATTTTCAAAAAGAAAAATATCCAGTCTATCCATTGATAACTCCGTTTATAGTTTCGATCATTTTTTCTATGCTGAGACCGAAAAGTTCAAGTTGGCGATTTACAGATGCCTGTTTTACAAATCCTTCAACAGCAACTATCTTATAATTTCCTCGGAAATTACTCATAGAAGAGACAATATGTTCTGAAACACCGCCATTTTTTATACCTTCTTCAAAGAAGATGACATTTTCATAATCTTCTACGATTTTTGTAATTTTATCGGACACAGGAAAGATTTTTGTGAGTTTCAAAAGATCACATTTACCTGTAATGTCAGTTGCCTTTACAGCATTGTCATAAATTCTTCCATATGTTACAACGAGCGTAGAATTTGATTTACCTGTATAATAATATTCAGAATTAACAATTGACTTGTCAAATTCAGATTTATCATTTCCTCTTGGATATCTTACAACAGCAATGCCGTCTGTATCATAAAGTGCTGTTACAAGGCAATGCGAAAGTTCTTCATAACAAGAAGGAGAAAATATAGTTATATTGGGAATTGTTGTCAAAAACGAAACATCAAAAAGTCCTTGATGAGTTTCTCCGTCTTCTCCGACAAATCCCGCTCTATCAACGCCGATAACAATATGCTTTGAATCTATCGAATTGTCGTGAAGAATCTGATCATATGCTCTCTGAAGAAAACTTGAATAAACTGCAAAAACAGGCAACATTCCTTCAGAAGCAAGACCTGCTGAAAAGGTTACTGCGTGTTGTTCAGCAATACCAACATCGAAAAATCGTTTGGGGAATTTTTTTGCAAAATACTGAAGCCCCGTTCCGTATTTCATAGCAGCAGTCAATGCACAGATTTTGCTATCACTTTCAGCAAATTTAACAAGTTGTTTTCCAAAAACTGCAGAATAGCTATCATCAGAAATAACTTCCGGATTATTTACAGAAAGTTCAAAGCTTGATACACCATGAAATGCACCTGGATTTCTCTCTGCAGGAGAGTATCCTTTTCCTTTTACTGTATTTACGTGTACAAGAACAGGCTGATCGAAAGATTTGGCTCTTTCAAGTATACGCTGTGTTTCTTCGATATTGTGTCCGTCAACAGGACCTAAATATATAAACCCGAAATCTTCAAACATTGTGCTATGATAAAGTGCACCCTTAAGTGCTGTTTTTGATGTTACGATCGCTTTTTTAATAGGCTCTCCGACAGCAGGAACAATATCAAGAATTCTTCCTACCGCTTTTTTGGTGTCAAGATACTCAGGTTTCGAACGGATAGTCGAAAGATATTTTGCCAAAGCGCCGACATTTTTTGATATCGACATATCGTTATGATTAAGTATCACTATAATATTATCATTACTCTTACCTGCGTTATTAAGACCTTCATAAGCAAGCCCACCCGTAAAAGCACCATCACCTATAACAACAACTGTATGATGATTATCGCCTTTAAGTTTCATCCCCCTTGCTATTCCGCAAGCAGCAGAAATAGAATTACTGCTATGACCGCTTATAAAACCATCGTGTATCGATTCTGATGGTTTTGGAAAGCCTGAAATACCATTTTCTTTTCTGAGCGTTGAAAATTTATCAAGTCTACCTGTAAGAATTTTATGAGTGTAACTCTGATGACCTACATCCCATATGATTTTGTCTTTAGGGGATTCAAAAACCCTGTGAATTGCGAGTGAAAGTTCGACAGCTCCAAGGTTTGATGAAAGATGCCCTCCGTTTTTCGAAACATTCTTTATAAGAAGTCTTCTGATTTCTCTGCAAAGTTCATTACATTGAAAAAAAGAGAGGTTTTTTAGATCTTTGGGAAGATTAAGTTCAGACAATTTAATATGTCTTTTAGAGTTATTGATTTCATTGTTAGCCATAATTATTTACCCTATTGTAACAGGCATAATGAGTGATATGAAAATACCTAAAACAGCCCCTCCGAGAACTTCAAGCGGAGTATGTCCGATATATTCTTTAAGTTTTTTGGTTTTTTCATTTATCTCATTGCGTTCTAAAATAATATCACGGATTTTATTAAGTTCTCTTGCGTGAAGACCTGCTGCGCGACGAACACCCATAGCATCGTACATAACAACCATAGCAACAAGGAACATTATTGCAAAAGAAACAGATTCTATACCCTGAGATCTGCCACAAGCAAGAGTTGCGGCGCATACGAGTGCTGAATGTGAACTAGGCATTCCTCCTGAGCCAAAAAGTCTTTCGGGATTAAATGTCTTATACTTTATTGCGTGTATAATTGTTTTAATAAATTGTGCGGCAAACCACGATGCAACCGCAGAGATTAAAGTGTAATTATATGGAATCATATTCTTATCCCTCTCTATTTATATCTTTCAAGAAGCGATTTTGTCAAATCCTTCAAAAAATCATTATTTTCAAAATTTTCAAGTTTATCAAGTGCAATATCACTGTATTTTTCAGCAAGTTCAGATGCTTTTTCTATGCCCAGCACCGATACAATTGTAGTTTTATTATTATCAGCATCGCTGCCTATGGGTTTTCCAAGTTCTTTTTCATTTCCGATCACATCGAGAATATCATCTCTTATCTGAAATGCAAGACCTAAATTATGAGCATATTCTCTTGCTGAAACAATTTTACTTTCATCTGCACCGCCACAAATGCATCCCATAACTGCAGAACATTCTATAAGTGCACAAGTTTTAAGAGAATACATTTCAAGAAGTTCATCTTCAGAAAGAGAACCTCTTTCAAGAAAAGATAAATCCTTGACCTGTCCATCTATCATTCTTGCAGTAGCATCTGAAATTTCAGAAATAAGACGGGATTTAGTATTATCATCATAATCAGATGAAATGATAACCCTGAAAGCAAGATTCTCAAGAGCATCACCCGCTAAAAGTGCGATAGCTTCATCGAATTTTTTATGACAAGAAGGCTTACCTCTTCTGAAATCATCATCATCCATACAAGGTAAATCATCGTGTATGAGCGAAAAAGTGTGAATCATCTCAATAGCAACAGCTGCGTTGACTGATTTTTCATAATTGCCTGACACAACACGACAGAATTCCATAACAAGAGATGGCCTTATTCTTTTTCCACCCGCTTCCAAAGAATATCTCATAGCTTCAGAAACAGAAGTTTTTGGAGCGATATCAGAAGAAAATACAACATCTATTGCATTTTCTGTTATTATTATATAATTTTTAAGAATATCATTATTCTTCTGATGCATTTTTTTCCTCCGCATCAAACTGTGAAACAACCTGTTTTGCGTTTTCTATTTCTTTTTTACAGGAAGTGATAAGTTTTGAACCTTCCTTGTAAAGTTTAAGAGTTTCTTCAAGAGTTGTTTCTTCGTTTTCAAGTTTTTTAATTATATCATTCAGTTTTTCAATAGATTTTTCAAACTGCATATATTTATTCCCCGATTTCTGTGATTTTTGCAATAAACTTGCCTTTTCCGAGTTTAACTTCAACTGTATCTCCTATAGACAGATTATCCGAAGAAGAGACAATTTTCGCGTCTTTTGTGACAACAGAATACCCTCTTGCCAAAATAAGCATAGGATCCAATTGTTTAAACTCTGCTTCTTTGGTTTCGATAAGTGAACTTAAATAATTTATTTTGTCTGAAGTAATCTTTGACAATTTATATTCGCTTAATCTGAGCTTTTCTTCGTTAAGAACAAGTTTCTTATCTATTCCTAATAACGCAAAATTATTTGAAACATTACTATACTTTCTTTCACAAGAAGAAATATTCTCTAAAGTATAATTATACAACATATTCATACCGTTTTGCAAGATATCAAATAATCTTTTTTTATCAGGAGCTACAATTTGCGCTGCAGCAGTAGGAGTAGCCGCCCTTTTATCTGAAACATAGTCAACAAGAGTAGTATCTATCTCGTGGCCTATTGCTGTTATTATGGGAATAGATGCCTCTGCAACAGCCCTTGCAACTATTTCTGTATTGAAGCAGGAAAGGTCTTCGTTAGATCCGCCACCTCTTGCGAGGATCAGCACATCGCAATCACTTTTACTTGCACAAACAATACCATCCTTTATAGACAAAGGAGCGTTTTCGCCCTGAACAAGAACAGGAAATATAACAATTTCTCCGATAGGATACCTTGTTTCGAGAGTTGAAAGAACATCTTTTTCAGCAGCGCTTCCCCTTGCTGTTATAAGACCTATTTTTTTAGGGAATTCAGGCAAAGGACGTTTTCTTTCTTCACTACAAAGCCCTTCATCGCATAATTTTTTCTTTAAACGTTCAAATTCAGCATTTATTTTGCCTTCTCCGATAGGCTGAATATCCATAACAGATAGTTGACAGTTTCCGTCACGCTCGTATAACGTAACGCTGGCAACAACTATTACAGACATACCGTCTTCGATCTTTGCTTTCAGTTTTTCGGCAGCAGAGCGATACATTATTGCTTTTATCGAACTTTCACTATCCTTTAATGTAAAAAATATACATCCTGTTTTTTCGTGGTATCTACAATTCGAAACCTCGCCTTTTACTAGTTTAGATTTCAGATTTGCATCAGCATCTATTTTATAAAAAAGGTATTTATTTATCTGAGAAACGGTAAGTATTCCGCTATCCATATTTTTCCTCCGTCATTCTTGCAAATAAAGCAATTCCTGACGCGTTATCACAGGAATAATCAGGTTCTGCAAAGAATGCTTTAAACTTTTTATTAAGTTTATTCTGTATTATCTTATCGGACATTACGCCACCGGCATAAATTATCGGAAGTTTTTCGTATTTTAACAACGCATAGTCTGTCATAGCTGAAACCGCCGAATATATACTATCGAGACAGAATTTAGCAACATCGCACTTTTCTTCACCGTCATCAAGCATTTTTCTGCATTTATTTTCAATTCCCGAAAGGCAACAATTACTATCTTTAAGAATGGTTTTTATTTTATAATCCTTATCACTGATAGCAGCGAGCTTTTCAAGTTCTTTTCCACAAGGGAAAGAAAGTCCTAACATAAGTCCTACTCTATCAACAGCTTGTCCTGCTTTAAGATCAAGAGATGTTCCTACCTCAGTTATTTTTATAATTTCATTTTCATCTGGTTCAACATAAAGGCAATCTGTAGTTCCGCCGCTAACGTGAAACGCTATAAATGGAGATTTTATCAAGTCTAGCTCATCGGCTGAATATAAAGCAGCTATTATATGTCCTACCTGATGCGAGGTTTTATACAAAGGGATTCCGTTCGCTGACGCTATTGCCGTTGCAACACATTCTCCAGCGAGAAAACAAGGCATATATGAATTCTCTATATTTCTCGGTTTTACAGATACTCCAATCGCTTTTATTTCACAAACTTCTTTGTCAAATAATTCTCCAAAAAGTTCAGGAAGTTGTTTTGTGTGATGGAAAAGTGCATCACTTTGTCTTAACCCCAACTCTCCTGACTTTACAGGCAGAAGTTTTTTGCTCTGGATAACAGAATTATCATCTGAATTATACAAAGCGAGGGATGTCGTATAATTGCTTGTATCAATGCCTAAGTAATACATTACTTACTATTCTCCGGATCTCTTGAAAAAGCACCAAGAATTCCGTTTATAAACGAAACATCGGAGTCGTATGTATAATCCTTGGCGATAATTACAGCTTCACTTATAGCAGCGTTCATCGGCATTTCTGTATACATAACTTCATACATTGCAAGAGAAAGAATAGCAATATTAACTTTAGGAATTCTTTCATACTGACGCTTTTCACTGTATTTTGATATTTTTTCTTTTATTTCGGAGAATTTTTCTATTGTTCCCTTAAACATAGAAATAACATCATCGTTAATTGAAAATTCTTCATTTTCTTTTGCAACTTCAATTATTTCGTCGGGAGTATCATCTCTGAAAAGGCTTTCAAAAATAAGAATAAAAGCCTGTTCTCTAACTTCATGTCTTGTCATTTTTACACATCCTTAATATACACAGCAAGGCAAGCACAGTTTCTGTGCCTGCCGTATGCATAAATTATTCAGTTTTTTCTTCAGCTTTATCAAAAGCAATATCGGTAAATACAACCGAAACTTTTGAAACTCTGATTCCTGTCATAGACTGGATATCGTTCTTTATACGTTCCTGAAGTTTTTCTCCTACTGAAGAAACCTTACAACCATATTTAGCGATAACCATTATCTCAATTTCGATTGAATCAGAAAGATTCTTGATTTTGATATTTTTGAGTTCTTTCTTCTTAAAGATAACTCCGCCCATATTATCAGTAACAGGAACAAGACCTTCGATTCCTTCAGTTTCGTTGACTGCAAGATTTACTATAGTAAGAATAACGTCTTCTGAAACTTTAAGTGTTCCCTGCTGCATTTTTATGATATCGTCCATATTAAAACTCCTTTATCAAAATAGGATATATGTATATTATACCACTAAATTTGAAAAGGTACAACTATTTTACTTCAAAAATTGTAATATTTTCTGCAGGAACTGAAATTTCTCCTAAAAGTATGTTTTTTATCTGAGCAGCTTCCGCACTTTCAAGTCCATCTGATTTAACCACAATGCTCGCACTTTCGCCATCTAAATATACTACGCAGTCTTCAAATCCTTGAGCTTTTATAAGACTTTCAACGACAGATTCACTTTCTACAAGCTTGGAAGTTTCAACTGCGTCAAGTTTCATCGTCGCAATTTCTTCTTCGGTAAGATCTCCGCCGCTAAGCATTGTCTGCAAAGTCATCGCCGCTTCATCTCTCTTCTGGGTTCTTTCAATTCTTGCTTTGGCGAAATAATTTTCACTATCTGAAGAATCTACAAATTCTGCATCTCCGTAATTCGCTACTTCTTCTGCACCTGATGATTTCAAAGTAGAAACTCCAAATCCTGTTTCTGATGAAAGATAGTTAAGATAAACTGCTATTCCTAAAACAAGGCTGAGTGAAGCGATTATAATGTGCTTTTTACCGAGGATAATTGTTGGCTTTTTCATAAAATCATCTCCTATTTTAATTTTGTTACATATATATTTTTTGTCGGTATTCCAAGAACTGTAGATACTGTTCTGTAAACCGATTCACAGACTTTATCACTGTCACCTCCGTCACATACTACTACAACGCCACTTATCTGTGGATTATTTACTTTACTTATAAGCGCCTCCTTTTCACCGTTTTTTTCTATCAAAACAAATTCATTCTGCATCTGTGAACTGAATTTATCAGATTTGCTCGCTTTGATCTCTTCGGCAAAAATATATTCTTCTGTTCCGGAAAAGGTAATCATTACTTCTACTCTGCCTACTCCATCAATTTTTTCAAGCATTGTTTCTATTTCTTCCTGTAAATCGCTTTTATAAGACGAAATATCTATGCAACCATTTTTGTTGGTTTCTTGTTTATCAAACGGAAGAAAATCCGAAACGAAAATTATTATTATTCCTATAATTCCTGATATAAACGCGATTTTAAGCAGTTTTTCTTTACCTATTCTTTCTTTCAGAAAATCAATATATTTTTGCATAAAATTATTGTCCTCTTATTATTTCTGTCTCGTCACCGAGAATTTTTCTTATTTCAGAGTATATTTCTTCTTCCGTTTCTGAATTTTTTGTATAAAATATAACTTTACTAATAGATATGCTGTTGTTGTCCGAAATATTAACATTTACAGAAATTTCTTCAGTATGCAGATTTTTAACAAGAAGTTCATTCTGCAATCCTTCTTCTACATTTTTCTCAATCTGTTTTATGATTTCATCGTTATAATGCTGATTTTCAAGTGAAACATCTGCAGAAACTATATCAATCTCTGGAAAATCAAGTATTATATTCCCTTTAAGAAATGGCATGGCAACAGAGATGACAAAAATGAGTGAAAATATAACTTTGAGTTGTTTTTCAAACTTCTTTTCAGGACAAATCATATCCACAAAAGATATAGCAAGAGAAACAAAACAAGTAATTCCTATAACAGAAGAAAAAGCAGACATATATATTTCACACTCCTATATTAAATGCAACCATCATAACGATCGTTGTTGATATGATAAACATCATTGCAAAACAGATCATAACCGAAAGGCAGACAGACATTGTATTATACGCTGTTTTGAGAAATGAAGAAATAGGCTTTACAGAAAAAACATCTGCTACTATTTCTCCTACATAGATACATAATGTAGTTGAAAAAACTGATATTATCGGTGGAACAACTATAAGAAAAATTGCGATCACTCCAAATGTTCCTGTTGCATTACGTAAAATACCTATACTTCCTTTTACCGTTGAATAAGCATCGGATACTGCATTTCCGACTACAGGAACGAGATTTGATACAACAAATTTTCCTGTTCTCAACGCAACGCTGTCCGTTGCTGTTCCGACAAGACTCTGAACAGTGATAAGTCCTGAAAAAATAGTTAAAGAAAGCCCCATTATTATTTTAACTGCTTTGGATATACCTTTTATTATTCCTGAAAGCGAAACAGACGGATTTATAGCCTCTACAATACCTGCAGAAAGACAAAGACTCAAGAGTGGCATAATTATTTCAGACGAAAGAGAAACAAACATTTCTGCTGCAAAAACAACTATAAGTTGATAGGTTGTGGCCGTTGTAACTCCGCCACTCGTCGCCACAACTCCCGAAAATACAGGAATGTAAGACAACATAAAGACCCCACTGTCTTCTATGGTTTGCATTGCTTGATAAAGACTGTCTTTGATGTAATATATAACCGCTCCAATGCAAGCTATAACGCATAACATATTATAAACTCTTGTCATTCCGCTTTTTTTAGAAATATCACATATACCTTCAGAAAATGTCGCTAATATAACTACTATGAAAATCGTAACAAGCATCCTGAACGGTTTTGAGAGAGAACTTTTAAAATTCTGCCATATATATTCGAATATCATCTGAGGAGTAATATTCATTATACCTTCGGTTTCAGAAACAGAAATATCATTTTCAGAAATAAAATCTCCTGCATCTCCTGAAATTTCAATACTATTTATTTCAGAAGACTTTTCTTCGATATAGTCATCAGTAGCATAAATTTTCAGAGG
>JAGAJQ010000034.1 GCA_017828955.1 Oscillospiraceae bacterium | reverse complement strand
TGAGCTACGGAAACATATTCGCCCTGCCCTTTTTAAAAGGCAAGGCGTTTTATTTTTTAGAATGCAATTCTTTCTTCGATGTAGGATTTAACTTCCGCAATAGGAATACGAACCTGCTGCATTGAATCTCTTTCACGGATTGTTACGCAGTTATCTGTTTCACTTTCAAAGTCATAAGTAATACAGAAAGGTGTTCCGATTTCGTCTTCTCTTCTGTATCTCTTTCCGATAGCACCTGCATCGTCATAATCTGTCATAAAGTATTTTGAAAGTTCATCAGCGAGTTCTGAAGCAGGGCCTGCAAGTTTCTTTGAAAGAGGAAGAACAGCAGCCTTGAAAGGTGCGAGACAGGGGTGGAAATGCATAACTGTTCTTACTGAACCATCTTCGAGTGTTTCTTCGTCGTAAGCTTCTGTAACCATTGTGAGGAAAAGTCTTTCAACGCCGAGTGAGGGTTCAACAACATAAGGAATATACTTTTCGTTTGTTTCGGGGTCAAAGTATTCCATACTCTTTCCGCTTGTGTTGATATGCTGAGTAAGGTCATAGTCTGTTCTGTCGGCAACGCCCCAGAGTTCGCCCCAACCGAATGGGAAGAGGTATTCAAAGTCAGTAGTTGCCTTTGAGTAGAAGCAGAGTTCTTCGGGATCATGGTCACGAAGACGGAGATTTTCTTCCTTTATGCCGAGAGAAAGAAGCCAGTCACGGCAGAAGCCTCTCCAGTACTGGAACCATTCGAGGTCTGTTCCGGGTTTGCAGAAGAATTCAAGTTCCATCTGTTCGAATTCACGAACGCGGAAGATAAAGTTTCCGGGAGTGATTTCGTTTCTGAATGATTTACCTATCTGTGCAACGCCGAAAGGAACTTTCTTACGGCTTGTTCTCTGAATGTTTGCGAAGTTTACAAAGATACCCTGTGCTGTTTCGGGACGAAGATAAAGTTCTGCCTTGCTGTCTTCTGTAACGCCCTGGAATGTCTTGAACATAAGGTTGAACTGACGGATGTCTGTAAAGTTATGCTTTCCGCAGTTGGGGCAGGGAATGCCCTTTTCCTTGATGTAGTCCATCATCTGTTCGTTTGACCAGCCTGCAGGATTTGTGCCGTCAAAGTCTTCAATGAGGTTATCTGCACGATGTCTTGTCTTACATTCCTTACAGTCCATAAGAGGATCGGAAAATCCGCCTAAATGTCCTGATGCAACCCAGGTCTGAGGGTTCATGAGTATAGCACTGTCAAGACCTACATTATATTTATTTTCCTGAACGAATTTTTTAAGCCATGCTTTCTTGATGTTGTTTTTGAGTTCAACACCCAAAGGGCCATAGTCCCATGTGTTTGCGAGACCGCCGTAGATTTCACTTCCGGGGTATACAAAGCCTCTGCCCTTACAAAGAGCAACTATTTTGTCCATTGTTTTTTCAGTATTCTTCATATTGACTCTCCTTTATCAACAATACGCTTTCTCTATTTTATTAAATTATTTGAGTTTTGTCAAGTTTTTCGGGAATTTTCTTTCCTTTTGAAGCATAAAATTCATCAGACCATAAAAGGAGATTTTTTATTATGCTTACAGTTTCTCTTTCGGGGAAAAAAATAAAATCCGCAGTTCTTTCAATTATCCTCGTTTTAATACTTTTTGGTACTACGTTTCTTCTTTTCTACATAAAAGAAAGCGAGAAAATCTATCTTTCCGATGAGGCGGAAATCGTCGCTTTTTTAGAGGGAAAAGGATATTCCCCTACAAAGATTTCAGAAGAGGAAATCATCATTCCGACAGTATGGAACGAGACTTTCGAAAACTATAATCTTTTACAGAAAGAACAGGGTTTCGACCTTCATAATATGAGAGGAAAAACTGTTCTGAAATATAGTTTTGTTTCGGGCGACAGTGAGATAACTCTTCTCATTTCCGACGGGGTTTTGATAGGCTGTGATGTTTTTTCTTATGAGGATAGAAAAAGTAAAGTTTTGTAATAATGAATTTCGCCCCGACTCCCCAAAGGGAGTCTTTGGCGACCATACTTTCTACTCGTGTAGAAAGTAGGCAAAGACACGCTCTTGCAGAGGGCTGCGCTTGCTTATGGCAAGCGTTCGGATTAGTTCATTCGCAGTCAGATACGAGCCCGTTGCCGATATTAAGGCTGATAGTTTACTCTTTTCGCACGCACGAACTTTTCATATACGCTCATTAGTTATCAGAAATTGATAAAAGCAAATCCACCCTTGTGGGTGGATTTTTTATTTTCATTCTAAAACCAACTACGAAACGAATTGTCCCGTGCGGTCACGCACAAAACGACCACGGAGCCCGTGGAGGCAGATAACCGACAAATGCGGTTACCGAGTCATAAGCTGATTTTCATAGCAAACTACGAAACGATATGTTCTCCGCGACCACGCGGTAAAACGACCACGGAGCCCGTGGAGGCAGATAACCGACAAATGCGGTTACCGAGCCATAAGCTGATTTTCATAGAAAACTACGAAACGAATTGTCCCGTGCGGTCACTCACAAAACGAAAAGACGGGGTTTAGTTCTAGGAAACACGACGACGCCGTACTGGTGTACTGCTAGGAGTGTTGACGACGAAATAAGCCACGGATTTCTCGTTTTACTCCTCTACTGTGTCTACGAAGATTGCATAGATACATTTCATCGCCTGTTCGAAATCATCATCTGAAACGCCGACAATGATGTTGAGCTCTGATGAACCCTGGTCGATCATCTTAACGTTTATCTTTGCGTGAGCGAGTGCTGCAAAAATTCTTGCAGCAGTACCTCTCTGCTTTCTCATACCTCTACCAACGATTGCGATGAGTGCGATGTTGTGTTCGAGTTCGATATGGTCGGGGTTTGTAGCAGCCTTGATTTCCTGCAGGATTCTTTCTGCCTTACCACCCATTGAGTTTTCGTTTACAAGAACAGACATTGTATCAATTCCCGAAGGGAGATGTTCGAATGAGATATTGTTTCCTTCGAGAACTTCGAGAATTTTTCTTCCGAAACCGAGTTCTGAGTTCATCATATCCTTTTCGATGTTAATAGCACAAAATCCCTTCTTACCTGCGATACCTGTTATTGTATAGGGAGGAATGATGTCATCGGCGTTTGCAACAATCATTGTTCCTCTGTCAGCGGGAGCGTTTGTGTTCTTTATGTTTATAGGAATACCTGCTGTTCTTACGGGGAAGATAGCGTCTTCGTGGAGAACAGTAGCACCCATATATGAAAGCTCTCTGAGTTCTCTGTATGTTATTGTCGTTATAGGTGCGGGATTGTCGATAATTCTTGGGTCAGCAACGAGGAAGCCTGAAACGTCTGTCCAGTTTTCATAGATCTTTGCGTTTACCGCTCTTGCTACTATCGAACCTGTTATATCGGATCCACCTCTTGAAAATGTCTTTACAGAGCCGTTGGGCATAGAACCATAGAAGCCGGGAATAACAGCATATTCGAGCTTTTTGAGGCGTTCGCTTAAAACCTTTACTGTTCTTTCAAGGTCGAAAATACCCTTTTCGTTGAAGAAGATAACTTCTGCTGAATCGACAAAATCAAATCCTAAATACTTAGCAAGGATAATGCCATTTAAATATTCCCCTCTTGAAGCGGCATAATCTCTTCCTGCCTTGGCTAAGAAGTTCTTTTTAACCTTTTCAAATTCGTCTTCGAGTGAAAGTTCAATACCGAGTTCTTTGATGATACCGTTGTATCTTTCCTTGATGTCTTCAAAAACTTTCTGGTAACCTTCGTTATCGCTTTCAGCAAGGTCATAACAAGCATAAAGCATATCTGTTACCTTTGTGTCGTCCTTAAATCTCTTTCCGGGTGCTGAGGGAACAGCATATCTTCTCGCTTTATCGGAAAGAATAATATCAGCAACTTTCTTGAACTGTGTAGCGTCCGCGAGTGAACTTCCGCCGAATTTTACTACTTTTATATCGTTTGTCATTGTGTTAATACCCCTTTTTATAGTCTTCCTCATAATTCTAACCCTTTTGTTACTATTTTGTCAATCGGTGAATATGACAACATTACATCAAAAAACTACTGTTCTTTTGTGAAATACGCTTGTACGCGAACGGCGGACAGTTTTTTATAAAAATACAAATACTATTGAAATGTATATAAAATTGTGGTAGAATATTCGTGGTATTATTTCATCTAAGTAATGATATTGGAGGTAGAATGATATGAACAAGAAAGAATTTCTTGCCCAGATCAAGAACAATCTTTACACAGACTACAAGACAACTCTCAAAGAGGCATCAACTCATCAGCTTCATAACGCGCTCGCAAGAACAGTTATGGCTGACATTATGCCCGACTGGCAGAAGAGTGAAAAGCGTCACGCAGCAAAGAGAAGAGCATATTATCTCTCAGCTGAATTCCTTATGGGTAGAGCGGTTTTCAACAACCTCTACTGTGCAGGTCTTTTAGACACAGCTAAAGAAGTTTTCGAAGAACAGGGCATAAACATCAACGATTTTGAAGACATCGAAGACGCAGCACTCGGTAACGGCGGTCTCGGCAGACTTGCTGCCTGCTTCCTTGACAGTGCCGCTTCACAGGATATCCCCCTTAATGGTTACGGAATCAGATACCGCTATGGTCTTTTCAAGCAGTATTTTGAAAACGGCTTCCAGAGAGAAACTGCTGACAAGTGGCTTCATCAGGGTATCGACGCGTGGAGTATCCGTTGCGAAAACGACAGCGTAAGAATCGACTTTGCAGACCAGTCTGTAATGGCTGTTCCTTATGATGTTCCCATCATAGGATACGACAGAAAGTCAATAAACACACTCCGTTTATGGCAGGCTGAAGGTCTTGACGAATTCAATTTCACAGACTTTGACAATCAGCTTTATCTTAACGCTTCTGAAAACGCTATTCTCGCTGAAGCTATCAGTAACGTTCTTTATCCTAACGACAATACCGAAAAGGGACTTATACTTCGTCTTAAACAGCAGTACTTCTTCTGTTCTGCTTCTTTACAGGATATTGTTTCTAAGTATAAGAAGAAATACGGTTCTGATTTCTCTAAGTTTGCAGAACTCTATTCTATCCAGCTTAACGATACACACCCCACAGTATCTATCCCCGAACTTATCCGTATCCTTATGTTCAAGGAAGGTATGAGCTTCAACGACGCATTCGAAATTGCACAGAAGACATTCAACTATACAAACCACACTGTTATGGCTGAAGCACTCGAAAAATGGAGCGTTTCACTCTTCAGAAAGGTTATTCCTACAATTTACGATATTATCGGTCTTATCGATACAAAGCTCAAAAACGACCTCAAGAAGATGAAGAAGACAGACGAAGAAATCGGCTGGATCTCAATCGTTCAGGGCGATCGTATCCATATGGCAAATATGGCTGTTTTCGCAACATCACACACAAACGGCGTTGCGGCACTCCATACAGAAATCCTCAAAAACGACGTTCTTCGTGACTGGTACAGAATCTTCCCCGAAAGATTCCAGAACAAGACAAACGGAATTACTCCTCGTCGTTGGATAGGTCTTTGCAACCCTCAGCTTTCATCACTCATTACAGATAAGCTCGGAACAGATGACTGGGTTGTAAATCTTGATAAGCTTAAAGAACTTCAGAAGTTCGTTGACGATGAAGAAACACTCAAGGCTTTCGCTCACATCAAGCGTGAAAAGAAGCAGGAAGCTGTCGAATATATCGGCAAGCACGAAAACTTCTGGATTAACCCCAACTTTATGTTCGATATTCAGGTTAAGCGTCTTCATGAATACAAACGTCAGCTTCTCAATGCATTCGCTATTCTCGATATCTACTATCAGCTTAAAGAAGGTGCACTCACAAACTGGCATCCTACTGTATACATCTTCGGTGCAAAGGCTGCTCCCGCTTACAGAAGAGCAAAGGGTATCATAAAGTTTATCAACGAAATCGCAAAGAAGGTAAACTCAGACCCTCAGACAAACGACAAGCTTCTCGTTCTCTTTGTTCAGAACTACAATGTTTCATATGCTGAAAAGCTTATCCCCGCTGCTGACCTTTCAGAACAGATTTCAACAGCAGGTCTTGAAGCATCGGGAACAGGTAATATGAAGTTTATGCTCAACGGTGCTATAACAATCGGAACATGGGACGGTGCTAATATCGAAATCGCTGAAGAAGCAGGCGAACAGAACGAATACATCTTCGGTGCGAGAGTTGAAGAAATCAACCGCCTCAAAAACGGAAACTATCGTCCTAAGGAAGATTACTACTACGCTAACGACAGACTCAAGAGAGTTATCAATACACTCGTTGACGGAACATTCAACGACGGCGAAACAGGTATGTTCGGCGAACTTTATTCTGCTCTTACAAACGGTTTCAGCTGGCACGCTCCCGATAACTACTTCATCTGCCGTGATTTCGACGATTATGTAAACGCCAAGATCAGAGCAAACCGTGAATACAACAACGACAGAACTGTATTCAACAAGAAATGCTGGATGAATGTATGCAACGCAGGCAAGTTCTCATCAGACAGAACTGTAAAGCAGTATGCAGAAGAAATCTGGAAAGTTCTTTAATAGTAAAAAAAATATCCCCCTCATAAGAGGGGGATATTTTGCTGTCTTAACAAAGCCCGTGGAGGCATAAAAAAGCACCCGAAAGGGTGCTTTTGTTGTTTTATTCATCTTTTATAAAAGAACATACGGGGTTTAGTTCTAGGCAAACGAGCGAAGGCATACAAGGGTATTCCGAGCGAGTTTAACGACGAAATAAGCCACGGATTTTTCGTTTTTATTATCAGTTACTCTCTGAAAGAGTTTTAAGTTCCGACCTTGAAAAGAGCTTGTCGTGGTCTAAAAGAAGAACGATATCGCCCTTTATCTTTCCTACCGCCATAACATATTTACTTGCCCCGTCCATAGTAACAACGGGCGGTGGTGAAAGTTCTTCGGCTGAGATATCTGTTACTTCTTCAACTCTGTCAACGATAAAGCCTATATCAACTTCGTTTATTCTTACTATTATAATAGATGTTCTCTTGTTATAGGGGATTTCTTCTTTTTTGAATCTAAGGCGCATATCGATAAGGGGAATAATTCTTCCTCTTAAATTTATGATACCTTTCATATAGACGGGGCTTTCGGGAACGGGTGTTATATCCTGAATCCCTATAATTTCAATGACACTCTTGATAGAAAAGGCATATCTTCTGTCATCAAGGACAAATGTAAGATATTTCCCTGCTTTATCTTCAAAACCCATTTTCTTTTCCTCCGTCAACTGTTAAGTTTTTTTATGATGTGATCGGCAATAGAGCCGAGTGGCAACTGAATTTCAACCGCGCCGAGCTTGAAAGCCTCCATAGGCATTCCGTAAACAACGCAGGATTTTTCATCCTGACCTATGGTATAAGAACCTGCTTTTTTCATATTGAGCATTCCCTTAGCGCCGTCGGCACCCATACCTGTAAGGATTACGCCTATTGCGTTTCTGCCCGCACATTTTGCAACCGAGTCGAAAAGAACATCGACCGAGGGCGAATGCAAGGGCTTTACAATATCTTTTTCGAGAACTATATAGTATCCCTTATTGTCTTTGAGGACTTTCATCTGAAGCCCTGCTTTTCCTACAACGCACATTCCTTTTTTAAGCCTCATTCCACTTTCTGCCTCGCAAGCGCTGAAAGCACAGTTCTTATCTATTCTTTCGGCGAGGAGTTTTGTGAAATTTTCGGGCATATGCTGAACGATTACTATCGGCGGAACGTTAGCGGGAAGTCTTGTGAGGATTTTCATCAAAGCGTCGGGCCCGCCTGTTGAAGAACCTATCGCGATAATGCTTTCGTCCTTTACATAGTTTATACTCTGCACAGGAGCTGTCGCTTCGGGCTTTTTAGGGGTTACTGCCTTTCTTTCAGAGGGCACCATGACTTTCGCGTATTTCGCGATTTCTATCTTCTTTGAAAGTTCTCTTATAAAGTTATCTTTTGAATCGGGCGACAAATCGGGCTTTCTGATAAAATCAACAGCGCCCGAAGATAACGCCTCGAGAACATTAACCATCTTTGAAGAAACGATAATAACGGGAACTTTTACTCTGGGAAGCAGTTTTTCGAGCATTTCAATGCCGTTCATATGTGGCATTTCAAAGTCGATTGTAACGACATCGGGTTTTGTTTCCGCTATTCTGTCGATTGCTTTTAAAGGATCCTGTTCTGTTCCTATTATTTCAAATTCGGGAAAGTTTTTCTTGAATTCCGTCTCGACAAAACGACTGAAAAATGCCGAGTCATCAACTATGAAAATTCTTGTATGACTCCTTTTAAGCATAATTTCCTCCGTTTAAACTATTTTCCTAATGGTCTCCTGTAAATAGCGGGCTGAATGAATTCAAACCTTGTATTCTTAGAGACATTTTCCGCGTGGCCTATGAAAAGATAACCGCCGGGTTTAAGACAATCATAAAGTCTTTCTATAAGGTTATTTTTTGTTTCGGCGTCGAAATAGATCATAACATTTCGGCAACTGATAAGGTCATAGGGTTTTTTATAGCGGATTTCGTTCATAAGATTAAATTGTTTATAAACAATTTCTTTTCTTATTCTGTCGCATACTCTGAACTTTCCGTCTTCGGTTCTTACGAAATATTTTTCCATCCATTCTCTCGGAACGCCTTCCATCATTTCAAGGGTATAAACCCCTGCATAAGCCTCAGCGAGAACTTTTGTAGAAATGTCTGTCGCGAGGATTTTAAGATCCCAACCCTGACGTCTCGTTCCGAAATATTCATCTATGGTCATAGCCATTGTATAAGGCTCCTGTCCCGTTGATGAAGCGGCGCACCATATTCTCGCGTCCTTATCGGTAACTGTTCTTTCGATATAGGGGAGAACGGTCGATTTCATAAAATCGAAATGTTCGGGTTCTCTCATAAAGAATGTGTGGTTTGTTGTCAGTTTATTTACAAACTGTTCGAGTTCGGGTGAGCTTTCACCCGTGAGAATTGTGTCGAGATACGCCTTGAAGGATGTGAAACCTTTTGCGGTAACTGTGTTTACAAGACGTCCCTCAACGAGAATACGCTTTTTTTCAAGATTTATTCCGTAATGCTTTTTGATATATTCAACAATACGGAGAAAATCAGCGTCGGTAAGTGTTATCATAAAGTTTATCTCTCCGTAACGAGTGTTTCACAATCGAGAAGGAGCTTTATTTCATCTCCTGTTTCGATGATGTATTTGATGAAGTGGTTCATATTGACATTCTTGTAATCGGGAGTAGATGAAACTTCCTCGGGAGAAACCATAGCAACTTCTCTTACTCTGTCTACAATAAGTCCTACAGCAAGACCGTCCCATTCAACGACGATGATACAGGTTCTGTCGTCGTAAGGAATTTCTTCCTTGCCAAAACGGCTTCTTACGCTCATAACGGGGATAACCTTACCACGAAGGTTCATCATACCCTTTATATATGAGGGAACTTTGGGAACGATTGTTATCTGCTGAATCTGAATGATTTCTGTGATATACTGAATTTCAATTCCGTAAACGGCATCGTCGATTTCAAACTGAAGAATTTCACCGCCGTCTGATAAGAAATTGGTTGTCTGTTCGATATATTCTGACATAAGGTTCATTCCTTTCGGGTTAGAAATTGGTAATGATGTTATTCGCATCAAGAATAATTGTGATACTGCCGTCACCGAGGATTGTACAGCCTGCCATACCATACTGCTTTACATTGAAATCGTTGAACATTGGTGAGAAGGGCTTGACAACAACCTGCTGTTCGCCTAAAAGTTCATCGGCATAGATACAAGCGGTCTTTCCTTCTGCCTCAACAAGAATGATGATGCCTTCATAGATGTCTGTGTATGTGGGTTCAAGGTCATAGCATTTATAAAGTCTGATAAGAGGATAACATTCGCCTCTGATCATAATCATTTCGTTGCCGTAGGTGTCGTGGATAAGCTGGTTTTCGTGGAGCTTGAAGCTTTCCTTGATTGAGTTTATGGGAATTGTGAAGATCGACTTTCCGACAGAAACGTTCATTCCGTCTACGATAGCAAGTGAGAGAGGAATCTTGATGATGAATGATGTTCCCTCGCCGAGTTTACTTTCAACAGAAACCGTTCCGCCGATCTTTTCGATGTTCTTCTTAACAACGTCCATACCAACGCCTCTACCCGAGAACTCGGTTACAACTTCGTTGGTTGAGAAACCTGCCGCCATAACAAGCTGGAATGCTTCTCTTTCTGTGTATTCTTCACGGGGCTTTGTGAGTATTCCGTTTCTTTCGCCCTTATCGAGAAGTTTTTCAGCGTTCATACCAGCGCCGTCATCTGAAACAACGATGATAACTTCACCCGATGAGTTATAAGCAGAAAGCTTTACTGTTCCCTGTGCGGGCTTGCCTGCTGCTATTCTGTCTTCAACGTTTTCTTCGATACCATGGTCAACGGCGTTTCTTACCATATGCATAAGGGGATCGTTGAGGTTATCGATAACGCTCTTGTCAACTTCTGTGTTTTCGCCTTCGAATACGAGGTTTACATCTTTATTAAGTTTAACCTTCATATCGCGGACGATTCTTGTCATCTTATTGAATGCGCCCGAAAGGGGAACCATTCGGATTGACATAACGATATCCTGAAGTTCGCTGTTGAGTTTTCTGAGCTGTCTTGCTGACTTCTGGAAGTTGTCAAGCTGAAGTCCCTTAAGATCGGGGTTGCCTGTTACCATTGCTTCTGTGATAACAATTTCGCCGACCATATCCATAAGCTGATCGAGCTTATTGAGGTTAACTGAAATAAGGCTCTGCTTTCCGCCGCCGCCCTGTCTGCCCTGAAGCATATTGTTGATCTGTTCAACAGATTTTTTGCCTTCATCAGCCTTAGGAGCGGGATCCGCGGGCTTAGGAGCTTCAGCCTTGGGAGCTTCTGCTGCTGCCTTAGGTGCTTCTGCGGGAGCCGCCGCCTTGGGAGCTTCTGCTGCTGCGGGAGCGGGAGCGGGAGCTGCTGCTTCTATGATTTCATATGATTTAACGTTGAGAGCTTCTTCAATGCCGTTTATAACGAGCTGGTCGTTTCCGTCAAGTGCTTTGAAATGAACGATGAAGCCGTTGTCGATAATTGTCTTTGCTGTATCGGCATTTGTTTCGATGTCAGAAGGTTCATAAGAGATTTCTGAGCAATCTTCTCTTATCTTGTTTACGAGAAGAAGTGCACGGAGATTTTCCATCTTGCAGTCGTCATCGAAAATAACCTTTACAGTTATCATTCCCTCTTCTGCAGCGGGAGCGACTGCTGATGCGGACGCTGTTGCTTCTGCTGCTGCGGGTGCGGCACCGCCACCGTTTTTAAGAACGGCAACATAAGCCTTTATTCTGTCATGGCAGGGTGAGAAATCTGTAAAGTCATAATCGTCATTCTGCATAATGTCAATTTCAGCCTTGAGTAAATCAGACGCACTGAAAACGAGCTCGTAAAGATCCTTTGAATCATCGATGACGGGCTTTTCTTCTCTTATTATGTAGAACATGTCTTCAATGGCGTGAGCGAGTGATGACATATTTTCAAGACCCATCATAGCAGATGAACCCTTGATAGTATGCATTATACGGAAGATTTCGTTAATGCTTTCCTTATCGAAAGAGCCCTGTCCTTCTGTCTTGATGAGTATCTGGTCAAGTTGTTCGAGGAGAGTTGTGGTTTCATAGATATACATATCAACCATACTTTCCATTCCGGGTTCGAATTTACTCATAATCAGCACCTACTTTTTGTATATTTTTTCCATTTACATAAAATATTTATCCAAAATAGCTTATTACTAACATTATAACAAAAAAAATCCTTTACTACAAGCGAAAAATGAGATATTATATAAATAAAGTTAGTTTTTTTCGAAAATTTTTAGGCGAAAATTGAAATTTGAACAAATCGGGCACAAATCTTTTGTTCAATATCACTAATCGCATTTTTTGGAGGTGATTTTTTGGCTGACATTCTTCAGATAACAACCCCTGCGTTGCCGAGAAACTATGTCAATCCCAACGTAACACAAGCTCCTCAGGATCAGTTTCAGCTTGCAAATACAGATCAGGTTACAAGTGCTCAGCAGAGAACAGACCAACAGACGCAGGACAATGCCGACTATGCAGGTGAGAATTTATTAAGACCTCTCGAACTTGCAATTTCACAGAACCCCTCTATGACGGCGCAGTCTGTTCAGTCGCTTATGACCGAAGAACTGATGAATGCCCTCAAAGCTTCGGGGAATACAATAGGTTTAGACGAACTCACCGCCCTTGCGAATGAAATTCTTCTTACTCCCGAAAATCTCCCTGCGGATATGATGGAACAGGCTAAGAACTCGACCGTTTTCAACGGAAAGCTTTTTGATATGCTCCGTAATCTCACAAACCTCTCGGAAAAGGCTTTCGGCGGAAGTGAAATAAGGGATAATGTAACCTCGTTTTTAAAGTCATATATAAACGCAACCACTCCCGAAGATGTTATGAAATCACTTTCCACGACATTTTCTTTTATGTCGAACGAGATGTTCGCGAGCCGATCCATTTCAGAAGAACTTTCTTCGCTCGCGCAGAAATTCGCCGATAACAACGCACTCGAAAATTTCCCCGAGCTTAAAGAACAGGCTCTTGAAACTATGAAAAACGCGAGCGGAAGTCTTCTTATGACAGACCGCCTCAAAGGAATTATATCACTCGTTTCTTATAATCTTTCGAGAATACAGACTACCCCCGACGGAATGAAAAACGCTTTCGACAAGCTTATCGACTCTATGCTTCAGAGCCCCGATATCCCGAAAGATATGGCTCCTGAACTTCAGAAAGTTTTTGAAGAATTTGTTGAAACCGCAAAACTCCCCGATGATGTAAAGTCGTTTACACTCGGACGTGAACTTGTCGATATGGGTTCGCTTTCGGCAAATAAGCTTGCTGACAGTGTGAAGAATTTTGCAAACCATATGGATAACCCCGTTTTTCTCGACAGTCTTTCTGATATCGAAACAACAAACGGTCTTTTCTCGGTAAAGGAAATTCTATCGCTTATTACCCCTGAAAAAAATCTTTCGGATATCGATAATATGCTCGAAAGTTTCACTCAGAATAAAGACCTTAACGCACTCGCGGAAAACTTATCAAAGGTTCTTAATTCTATCGAGAACGAAAATGTAAAACTTCCTATTGCGCAAAGGCTTAACGAGGTTCTGGAAAATATCCTCGAAAAAGGCGACGCGCAGTATGAAAAGCCTACCGCTATGGATAATTTCACAAACTTCCTTTTAAAGAATATCGATGACTCTGCTTTAAAGACGCTTCCGCAGTTCAGTCACGATAATCTTATGTCATCGCTTCTTACGGCACCCGGCGTCTGCACACCGCTTTTACACGCGCTTCTTCCGCTTAAAGATGACGAAAGCGACAAAAAGGCTTTCGGTGAATTATGGGCAGACAACTCTGAAGACGGAGAGAATTTCCATATTCTTCTCGATTTCTCGATCGACGATGTAGGTGAATTCGAGCTTGAAATAAACGCCGAGGAAAGAGATTTAACAGTAAACCTTTTCTGCCCCGAAGATTTTTCAAAGAATTTTTCGAATATGAGAACGGCAATAGCAAGATTTGCCGCGGGCAAGGGGTATTCCGTAAGAACTTCGAATGTAGGTGTTTTAAGGGAAAAGAGAAGCTTAACAAAGGTTTTCCCACATATCAATGATAAGCGAGGTGGACTGAATGTCACAGCCTAAGGATAAAGCGGCGCTCAAAAACAGTGCCGTTGCGCTCAAATATAATCCCGATAAGGATTACGCGCCCGTTGTTGTTGCTTCGGGCCACGGAAATGTTGCCGAAAAGATGATTTCTATCGCCGATAGTAACGGGGTTCCGATTTACAGAGATGACAGTGCCGCCGCACTTTTATCTATGCTTAAAGTCGGAAAGACAATTCCGCCCGATCTATTTGAACTCGTTGCTTCGATTTATGTTGAAATTTTGAAGACTTCGGGGAAAGTAGGAAGCAAAAAGTAAACATAAAAATATCCCCCACATCTGGGGGATATTTTTTTATTATGTTTCGGCAAGAGTATTTCGCACTTTGCGAAGTGCGACCTTCTTTTTGTTTCGCAAAAAGAAGGCAAAATGCGCCTCTTGCAGAGGGCTACGCCTGCTCACGCACAGGCGTTCGGATTATTCCATTCGCAACAGCAAATAGTCCGTTGCCGATATTAAGGCTGATAGTTTACTCTTTTCGCACGCACTGACTTTATTTATACGCTCATTAGTATGTGCGTCACCGAGCCATTTTTTTATTTTTCAAAACAAAGTTCATGACGATATGTTCTCCGCGACCACGCGGATAAAACGACCACAGAGCCCGTGGAGGCAGATGACCGACAAATGCGATTGCCGAGCCATAAACCGATTTTCATAACAAATTTCCAACGATATGTCCTCCGCGGTCACGCGGTAAAACGAAAAGACCGTGCTTTATACAAGGAAGTTTCCCGAAGTCGTACACAGGTACTACGAGGGGAAGTGACGCGGTAGAAAGTGCGGGATTTCTCGTTTTATTACCCCACAAAGTAAAAGATAAAAAACAATCCCCCTCTTGCGAGGGGGATTATTTTTATAAATTTTTAATCGGGTTCATTGCAGATTTTACCTGCATCGTTCCCGTCTGCGCATCAAAGAATACAGTTCTTCCGTAATTAAGACCTGTGTCTTCGGCAACTATCGGGATATTAAGTTTACTGAGCACAATCTTTACCGCCTGAATGTTGCGTTCGCCTATATTGAAGACGCCCGAATTGCCCTGGAACATCTGCGCTCCGCCTGCAATTTTGGCAACTGTACCCGGAAAAGAAGCACCCTTCTGTTTCATTAAATTGTAAAGCTCCCATATACCCGTGTCGGCATACCTTCGCATATTGTCCTGCTTCGAGGCGTCTTTACTCCAAGGGAGCATTATATGCGCAAGTCCTGCTATTTTTGCTTTTTCGTCATAAAGACATATTCCGATACACGAGCCGAGAGCGTAGGTGGCAAGGATGTCCGTGCCTGAGCAGACATTGAGGTCTGCTATTCCAACGTTTATTGTGCTCATATTTCTACTCCCAGCTTAGAAAATAGTAATTCAAGTGATTCCATTTCGGGAATAAGAATCATATTACTTCTTATTTCATCATCCGAAACCTGAAATTTATCGTCGATATAGATAACCTTGTCTGAAACTTCTGCAAATTCAACGGCGGGAACGGACATAATTGCCCCTACCATATCCGCGCAGAATGCGGGAACAGAAATGTCTATGAAAAGACCTGTGAGCTGTGCTATCGCGTTTACATAAGCACTCGCCATGATATTTCCCATTTCGCAGATAGCGGAACGGTCCATCTCGTCAAGAGTTAAAACATTTTCTGTCTTTTTTCCGTAGAATGTTGTTGTAACCTTATTCGCAAAATTTTCTTTGAGAAGATACATCATCATTCCCTTTATCTCACCTGAAAGTCGCACAAGAAGGCCTATAACAACCTGCTCGGGACCGCCGAGAAGGTCT
>JAGAJQ010000278.1 GCA_017828955.1 Oscillospiraceae bacterium | reverse complement strand
TTCTTCCATTCGGTGTGATATATAAACTATCGAAACACCCTTTTCGCGAAGGCTCTTTATCAGTTTGAAAAGACCTTCTGTTTCGCTCTGTGTGAGTGCGGCTGTGGGTTCGTCCATAATGAGAACCTTTGCGTCAACCATAAGAGCCTTACAGATTTCAACCATCTGCTGCTGACCGACTGAAAGGTCTGACATAACTGCGTTTATAGGGATGTCAACGCCCATTCTGTCCATAACCTCTTTTGCCTTTTCGCGCATAGCCTTTCTGTCGCAGATTCCGAACTTCTTTGTGATTTCTTTTCCCATAAAGAGATTTTCTTCAACGGTAAGGTCGAAAAGAACATTAAGCTCCTGATAGATAAAGACAATGCCCGCCTTTTCTGCTTCCTGCGGAGATTTGTATACAACCTCCTTGCCATCGACAAGAACCGTTCCCGAATCTCTTGTGTAAACACCTGTGAGGATTTTCATAAGGGTTGATTTTCCTGCACCGTTTTCGCCCATAAGCGCATGGACTTCGCCGTCTTTAAGGAGAAAACCTGCATCCTTCAGAACCTGATTCGAGCCGAAGGACTTATTGATCCCTTTCATTTCAATGTTCATATTTTCACTACTCCTTAACTATGAAAATATACAGCCCGATTGCAGAATTATATTTGCATAGGGCGTTGTTTCGCCTGTTCTTATAACTGCCTTGCAGTCCTTGGTTTTTTCTTTGAGTTCTGTGTGTGAAACAAACTCAAATTCTATTTCCTGTCCCTCAAAAAGTTCTTTGATTTGTTTTAAGACTTTTGGATTTTTATCTTTTATTTCCTCTGCTAAAATAACCTTTTCGATTTTCATATCCTCTGAAACGATTTTGAGTGTCTGCATAAATGTCGGAACGCCGAACATCAGCGCAAGGTCAATTCTCTCCGTTTCATCGGGGATAGGCAATCCGCAATCGCCGACAGCAATACAATCGGTATGCCCCATATATGAGAGAACTCGCGATATATCGCTGTTTAAAATGCCATTTTTCTTCATCTGAAGACACCTCCTGACAGGATTAGTCATAATCCTACATATTATGTATATAGTAACATATATTTTTAACATTGTAAAATGATTTTGTATGATTTAACTAAAAGTTTACAATTGTTAACCAACTTTTGGCAGATAAAAATTCCCCTCTCCGACATAGAGAGGGGTTTTATCATTATCATCTTATAGTCGCAAAGCGAAAGACTCAAAATCCGTTTTTGTCGAAGGATTTTTTATTATTATAAAAATAAACGCACCAATAAGAAGAAGTATTATTCCTATGATGATAAATACCATGGGAGAAAGTTTTTTATTTTCCTTATGCATATTAAATGTTCCTTTTATTCTCTTTTTCAAAGAATTCTATCAGTTCTTCCCATAAATCAAATGACTCAACCAGTTTTACATCGCTCACAAAATCAAGTGATGATAATTCTATGCTTTTTTCTTCGGTGATTTTTCCCTCAGATATCTCATAGATACGATTTTCTGAATCAACATAATACTGCGTTGATTTTTCCTTGTTTTCGTATAACGAGAGTTTCCAGTCGGTAAGCGTGAGTTTTCCCATAAAAACAGGGGTTTCATCAGATAATCCGAAACTGTATACATCGACTTTCTTTTGTGGATAGTTGCTCTTAACCCCATCAACGCAGGCTATAATTTCGGGAACTTTGTCGTTATCAAAATCATATGGGGCAAGATAATAACAATCAAGATGTCCATAAACATTATCAATAACCCTGTTCATATACTCTTCTTCAGAAGCAGTAACAGTTTTTCCGATATATTCTGCATTCGGAAAAGCCGACTTTATTTCTTCCTTGACAACTACCGCCTCGCTGATAAAATACTCAACATCTTTTCCCTGTTCAAATTTTTCAAGGCTTGAAACAACGGGAGTGTCGTGGTTAATCGTTGTATTGTAGGGTATCTTTACGGTGCAGATATAAGGCTTTATTTCACCGCTGTCATAGTCGATATTAGAGGCTGTCATTCGGACAACCGATATATTTTTGTTGTCATCTTCTGTATATCCGTCGGTATAATTTACAATAACACCCGTTTTATTCTGCGAAAACCAATACTCAGGATTTTCTTCAAAATAACCCATTACAAGAAAGGCACATTCTATACTGTCGCAATCAATTATAAGTTCGTTTCTGTAATAAACTTCTGCACCTTCGTGTCCGTTTTCTGCAAGATATTTCTGAAGTTTATCACAATCCTCTCTGTAATTTCTGAGGTATTCTTCTTCCGCAGTTTTTACAGCATTCTTTGTATTTATATTATCAATCAGTTTTCCGCCGAAAATAATCGCAAGAAAAATAACGAGAAATGAAATCAGAACTATTACTATCGTTTTTATTCTGTTTTTATTTTCCTTTTCCATAAATTTCTCCCTTTACCATTCATCATCGGCTTCGAAATCTTTATAGTAGTCTACGAAATCACTGATTATCTCATCTCTCGGGCGAACATATATACTTTCCACGCCCTTAAGACTTTCAATCCATTCGGCGTCAATCATACAGCCTACATCCATATTGATTTTGTATTTTGCTTTTTCAATCAGAGAGGCATCTTCTTCGTTTCCGAGACAATACAGATATCCACATAAAAGACGGATGTATTCCGAACTTCCTGATTGAAAATCCTTTATCTCATTTTCGATAAGATTGATTATTTCCTCCTTTGAAATATTATCAAAATCAAACCCGTATTCTTTAATAACTTTCTCGGCTCTCTGTACGTTTGTCATTCAAAACACCTCTTTCTTATTTTGTATTATTCATCCTCAAAAGGATTGAAAATTTTTCGCCAGAAATAAAACGCTAAAATGCAGAATATTATCGTTAAAACAAAATTTATTATCAGAAGTTCCGCCGTTATATTCCCCAGAGCGTGAAAAAGAATAGCTAACGGAAGAGTAAGCATAGATTTATTGTTTTTTATTCCGTAAAAAATAATTATTGTAAGTGCTACCGAAAACAGAATTCCGCCGACAGCCGTTAAAAGATTAAAGAAGAAAATATCGGGGGAAACATTACTTTCTCCTATAAGAAGAAGGCAGGCTATACCTCCTCCGAAAGCCTCATAGGCAGAGTGTCCTATGCCATAAGAAACTGCGTCTTTTCTGCTGTCGCAGGATTTGAGAACAAATTTTAAAACAAGAAATTTGCTACCCTCTTCAAGAATTCCGAAAAGAAGCGCTTGTTGAAGATAATAGTGAAAAGGAACTGTATAGGAAAATCCCGAACGGATAGCACCACCCAGCATAAAAACGGGAAAGCAGACAAGCAGTGCTACTATGGCAGGATAAATTTTAGCACCCGTCTTTTTTCGCCATATGATAAGGGCGATTATGGGAATTGCTATTCTTACAAGCCCTGCTAAAAGACAACTTATATCCGTCATATTTTACCCCTTTGCCCTTTCGTAAATTGTCTTTATTCCGCACCACATAAGATAGAGTGCGACAATAACAGAACCTATTAAATCTATGTAGTAGGAAATCTCTGATTGTGGCATAAGTGCTACCGATAAAAGTGCAACCGTAACGCAGGTGTCGACAAGACTTTTCGCTCTGTAAAGTCTTGCCTGAACGAGTATTATTGCGTTAGGTTCTTTTTTATTCAGAGACGTATATTTTATCCAGAAAATCGTGTTTGCGATAACGCCTAAAAATGCGATTACAAGGCCTGTTATAACATTCCCCTTTTCTGTGTTTTCAGAAAAGAGAGCAAGACCTATCATAAAAGCTCCGCCGATACACATCATAGCACCGACGAATATGTTTGACATTCTTTCAAGTCTTTTTCTTCTGTCGGAATTTTCATCTTCATCGGCTGTCATCATATAAACGATAAACGCAACTATTATCCCCATAAGTTCCGCCGTTCTTCTTATAAAGTCTGCTATCTGTGTTGAACTTCTTCCGAAAATAAGTCCTATCCCTAAAATCAGAGGGCCGGGCGCAGACATTAAAACCGACATTAAAAGAGTTCTTTTGCCTGATTTTTTATTGCTCATAAAACACCTCCGAAAAGAAATGTGAGTGGAATTATCGTTATCATCGAAGAAACAGGACAGACAAAAGTATCCACCCCGTTTTTACAGTAAAGTTCCGCCGTCGCTGAAACAACGCCTGTTATTAAAGGAATTATCACATAGCCTATGGGCGAAATCCCTCCCCTTGAAATAAGAACGACAAGAACGCTTAAAACGGCGCAGACAAACATAGCTGATGTTCCCTCAATACTCTTTTTGCCGTCGGTATGTTTTGCGTTTATCTTATGCTTTCCGAATTTCTTTCCGATAAGTGCTGCGAAGGCGTCGCCTATTCCCCAGGCTAAGATACTTGCGAGTGCTATATAGCGGTCTGAGAAAATTCCGACGCAGACAGAAATAACTATCGCGAACATAGAGAAAACAAGGAGCAGGCTTGATTTGAGTTCGCCTTTTTTCCGCTCTGTTACAAATTCGGAATATTTTTTAAATCTCTCGAAAAAGAAAAGAACGGGAAAAACAATAATAGCGAAGATAACTGCCGAGAGTGCTGAAATCCACCAGCTTTCAAATGCATAGAGGTAAACGGGAAAAGAGCCTATTAAAATAAAGTGCAGGATTTTTCTGAATATCTCATCGGGGATTTTTATGAACACTCTCGATATAAGTGCTATCGAGGCAAAAATCACATAGTAAAGACATACCGCCCCGAAACCGCTGAAAAATTCCTGCATATCAAAAGCTCCTTTCAAAAAATTATATACCCATTCCGTAGGTGAACGCATGAACTGTTAAAAATGTGAGGATAAATGTTCCCGCTGAATAAAGCCCCTGACAGAGAATAAAATAAATCACCCTTACTATCGGAAAACGCTTTATCTCTTCTTTTTTATAGGCGATTACAGAGAGAATTATTCCTACTATCGCAGTCGCGAGTTCGACGAAAGCTACTATAAACGAAAGGACAAAAGTTATGTTATAAAGAAGTTCGAAAAGTTCTTTGTTGAATTCTTCCGCCCAGAAAACAGAGAATGCGGGAATGCCCGTTGCTAAAACGGCATAAGGCAGAATGAACATTATACCCATAAGAAAATATGTTACCGCGTTTTTACTCATTTAAAACACCTTCCTTGAAATTTTATTATATCACTTTTCAGAAAGCGTTACAACAGGTTAAAAACATTGCTTTTTCCTTTGCTTTACTGTATAATGATAAAAAATATAAAAAGGAAGTTTTTTATGATTTTCAGAACGCCCTCTTACTATGATCAATTCCACTGCATAGCAGACAGGTGCAAGGACAACTGTTGTATCGGTTGGGAGATTGATATAGATGACATTACTTTAAAAAAATATCTTTCTGTTAAAGGCAGTTTCGGTGAAAGACTGCGTTCTTCAATCAGTATTGAAAATCCGTCTTTTATACCCGATGTAAAGGGAAGATGTCCATTCCTCAATAAAGACAATCTCTGCGATATAATACTTAATATCGGCGAAGAAAACCTCTGCGATATCTGTAATAATCACCCGAGATATTTTGAATGGTTCGGCGATGTTAAAGAGGGCGGAACAGGGCTTTCCTGCGAGGAGGCTTCAAGGATCATTCTTTCATCTTCATTCTCTCTTTCAGAAAAAGAGATCCCCGATGAAGAAACAGAATATCCCGATGATGAAAATCTTTTTGATTTTCTTCTTTCTGCGAGAGAGAAGATCTTTTCTTATCTTTCTGATGAAAACATTCCTTTACAGAACGCACTCTATGACATATACGAATATGGCTATACCCTTGAAGAAGCCGTTTTCGGAAAAGATTTTTCTGTTCCCGAAATAAAATCTTCGGGCAAAAAATTCTCGCCCGATACTGATGAAATTCTGAGCTTTTTACTCACTTTAGAAAAGCTATCTCCCGAGTGGGAGCCTTATATCATATCTATGAAAGAAAGCTATAAAGGCGAAGATTTCTTCATAAAAGAAACAGATAAATATCTTCGCAATACCGCCATTTATTTTGTATTCAGATACTTTTTGAAATCCGTCTATGACGGTGAAATCCTGCCTTATATAAACCTTATGGCGATTAGTGTTTTTATCCTCGCATTTCTTTTTTATAAGTCTGATCATTCTCTTGAAACCTGCTCACAGATAGCGAAGAATTTTTCGAAAGAGATCGAATATTCAGAAGAAAATGTTGAAGCCATAAAAAATCTCCTTACATATTTTTAAAAAATTTCACCACATTCCCATACAAAAGTCAATAAATATGCCCTTTCTGAGCACTTTCATTGTTTTTTAGAAAAGTATTGACAAATTATTAAAAAAGTGTTAATATAATTACAGTTTGAAATAAAGGAGTAAGAAAAAATGAAAAAAATCAAATTTTTAATCGCAGGTCTTGTAGCACTCACAATGCTTTCGGGGTGTACTGCAAAAGAAGATCAGTCGATAGGAATAATCGGCGGTGCTGATAACCCTACCGCAGTAGTTGTAGGCGAAGAAAGCCAGACAACAGAAAACGAAGCACCTGATGTTATAGAAGAAACTATTTTCACTTATGACGATGGTTCTTATGAAACAAATGCCTATGACGAAAACGGAAATGTCGTTCAGTGGACATATTACAACGCCGACAAGACAGTTGATTCATATCAGACATATGAATATGACGAAAACGGCTTCAACACAAAAATCTCATATTATAACGGCGACGGAACACTCAATGTTTACGACATATGGGATTATGATAAAGACGGCAACATAACTGAATCCGCCTCATATGAAGCAGACGGAACTGTTTCTTCTCGTATGACATTTGAATACGACGAGAACGGAAACTGCATAAAGGATACTGCATATAGCGCAGACGGAAGTGTTTCTGTTTATTCGATAAGCACATTCTCAGATGACAACAAGATCATCAAAGACGAAAGCTTCACAGGTGACGGAACACTTATCGCAACAAACGAATATGAATACGACGCAAACGGCTACCTCTCAAAGATGACAACATTAACTTCTGACGGAAGTATCGCTTCGGTAGGTGTTTATGAAAACGACGCCGACGGAAATGTCATCAGCGAAAAGTGGTATGACGGAGACGGAAACGAACTCGATTATTCAACTCCCCAGATGCCCTAAATGAAAACTGTTTCTTTTGAAGATGTGAGTATATATGACAAACCCCCTCAATTCTTATGAGGGGGTTATCTTTTGTAAAATAAAAAACACTCACATTATTGTGAGTGTTTTTTGCGAAAGACTACCTAAACGGAGCAGAAACAGGGGTAAAAAAGCCCAAAAGTATTGTAGCTGCTCTGTTCGACAAATTGGAATTTACTTCTTCAATACTTTCTTGCACCAAGTGCGTTTATTGCATTTGGGACACTTTAAGTGACGGGTGAATCCTCTGTGCATTGCCATCATTACTTCTTTATAAGTAGGTACAATTTCGCATCCACATTCTTTGCACTTGTAAGCACCCACACTGACTTCAAGCTTTAATGCATAGAAGCACGGTATCAAAAACACAACACAAACACCAAGAATTGTGACAAGCTGCCACACTCCTTCGGGAATCAAAAATGCTGCAATAAAGATACCTGCAATTAGGACTGCCATACTTACAATCATAATTGCCCACATAGAAGACCAAATTGTTTTGTTTTTCTTTTCCAATTCTTTCGCCATATCAAGCAAAAGCTGTTCATTTTTCTGATTGTTATTTTCCATATTGATTTTCTCCCCACTTAATAATTCATTTACACTGATGCAAAGGATATCACAGAGTTCAAGCATTATCGAAGTGTCTGGCATTGCCACGCCACGCTCCCACTTGGATACTGCTTTATCGGTGATGCCCAGTTTTTCTGCCAACTGCATTTGTGTTAAGTTTGCCTTTTTTCTGCACTCGGCAATAAATCTTCCTATTTTTATTTGATTCATAGGCTGCCTCCTTTCACTTTCAGTATAGATTGTTTGGAGAAAAAAACACACCTACCATTGGTTTAGTGAGGAGAAGTAAACCTATGGTAGAGTGAAAATTGACCGCCAAATTCTTATTTATCGAACTGATTATACCACAAAACTATGAATTTTTCAACCGAACGCAAAAAGCCCCGCCCCCTTATGACTGCCGAGGGTATTGTAAGGATAAGAAAAACCTCTCTTGTCTTGGTAGACAAAAGAGGTTTCTTTTTTGGTGACGGAAGCTTGAATATAGACGAACTCTTGTTTGTTGGTTGTGGGTTTGGATATATGGTGGGGTTGAGGTGAAAAACTCAACATTAATCATCACCCCAATAAGCCTTACTTGTGTTTTTTGTTTGTCTATGCTATTATAAATAAAACAATATTCCGTAAGGAGATGATTTTGTGCTGAGCATATATCTGAGTGTGCTTGATAGTGATGAAGATAAAAGTCGCTTTGAAGTATTATATAATTTATATCGACAAAGTATGTATGCGATAGCTTATGGAATACTTCATAATGAATTTGATGCAGAAGACGCTGTTCATGAGTCGTTTTTAAAAATCGCAAATCATTTTGAAAAAATTGAAGAAATAAAATGTCCAAAAACAAAGGCTTTTATTGTTATTA
>JAGAJQ010000277.1 GCA_017828955.1 Oscillospiraceae bacterium | reverse complement strand
GATTGAGTTTCATTGTCTGTCCTACTACATTAGCAGACTTCGTTTTCTGTCCTGTCAAAAGCCCCATTTTATACATTGTATAGAGGAGTTTTCTGTGAGAAGGCTTGAAACCATCAATTTCAGGAAGTGCTCTTGAAACTATAACACTCATAGCATAAGGCATATAGTTGCTTTCGATAGTATCTGTTATTTTCTGTTCAACAACAACACCACTGTTTTCTATCTCAGCGTTAGGCATTTTTTTGATACGCTTTTCAGGTTCTTTTTTCTTTCTTCCTGCCATAAAATCTCCTCCTTTCTTAACTTATATCTGCAAAATCAAGATAACGGCTACCGTTTTCTGAAATATAGTCTTTTCTGCCCTGAAGGTCATCTCCTAAAAGCATTTCAAACATATAGGCTGTTTGTTCAATATCTGTAGGAGTAACCTTTATAAGTCTTCTTGTATCAGGATTCATAGTTGTAAGTGACATCATTTCAGGTTCGTTTTCGCCAAGTCCTTTAGAACGTTGAATGATATATTTCTTATTTCCTATCTTTTTAAGAACATCTGCCTTTTCTTTTTCTGAATATGCAAAGTATGTCATATCTCCACAAGTTATTTCAAAAAGCGGAGATTCTGCTATATAAACATATCCTTCGTCTATAAGAGTTGGTGTGAGTCTGTAAAGAAGTGTTAAAATAAGAGTTCTTATCTGGAAACCGTCGACATCGGCATCGGTGCAGATAATAATCTTGTTCCAACGAAGCCCGTTGATATCGAAAGAAGAAAAGTCTTTATTCGCCTTTGACTTCACTTCAACTCCACATCCCAAAACTTTAAGGATATCGACAATGATTTCACTCTTGAAAATCTTGTCGTAATCCGCTTTAAGACAGTTAAGAATTTTACCTCTTACAGGAATAATAGCCTGGAATTCTGCGTCTCTTGCAAGTTTACAAGCACCGAGCGCAGAGTCACCTTCTACTATATAAATTTCTCTCTTGCCCACATCTTTAGAACGGCAATCGACAAATTTCTGAACCATATTTGAAACATCAATATTGCCCTGAAGTTTTTTCTGAATATTGAGTCTTGTTTTTTCGGCGTTTTCACGACTTCTCTTATTGATTAAAATCTGTGTGATGATTTTCATCGCATCATCGGGATTTTCAATAAAATAAACTTCAAGCTGATGTTTAAGAAAATCAGTCATAGCATCAGCTATGAATTTATTTGTAATTGCTTTTTTGGTCTGATTTTCATAAGAAGTTACAGTTGAAAATGATGAAGAAACAAATATGAGTGATTCTTCAACATCCTGAAACTTTATAGAGCTTTCGCCTTTATTATATTTTCCGTTATTTTTAATAAAAGAATCTATCTGTGCAACAAAAGCTTTTTTCAAAGCTGTTTCAGGCGAACCACCATGTTCAAGAAAACTTGAGTTATGATAGTATTCAATCGCCTTGACCTTATTCGAAAATGTAAAAGCAACAGAAAGTTTCACCTTATATTCTGGTTTGTCTTCTCTGTCCTTTCCTTTTCTCTCTGTCTGCCAGTACTGAATACCTGTCATAGCATCTTCGCCGACAATTTCTCCGACATATTCAACGATTCCGTCTTCATAAAGATATTTTGTTTCTTCGAATTTTCCGTCATCATTCTGATTTTTGAAAATAAAAAGAACTTTAGGATTTACAATAGCTTGTCTTTTGATTACATCTTCAAAATATTCTTTTGAGACACTTATATCTGTGAAAACCTCAAGGTCTGGTTTCCAGCGGATTTTTGTTCCCGTTTTCTTTCTTGTTGTGGGTTCTTTCATAAGTCCGCCGATATTTTCGCCCTTTTCAAAGTGAAGATTGAATTTAAAACCATCACGATAAATTTCAGCATCCATATATTCAGACGCATATTGTGTGGAACAAAGACCGAGACCATTAAGACCGAGTGAAAAATCATAGTCTCCGCCATTTTCATCATACTTTCCGCCTGCATAAAGTTCACAGAAGAGAAGTTCCCAATTATAGCGTTCTTCGTTTTTGTTATAGTCAACGGGCATACCTCTCCCGAAGTCTTCAACCTCAAAACTATTATCGTTATATCTTGTTATAACAATCTTATCGCCGTGTCCCTCGCGCGCTTCGTCAATAGAGTTTGAAAGAATTTCGAATACAGCGTGCTGACATCCGTCAAGACCATCTGAACCGAATATTACCCCCGGTCTTTTTCTTACTCTGTCGGCACCTTTAAGAGAAACTATACTTTCGTTTCCGTAAACTGTCTTTTTAGCCATCTAATTCACCCTTATATTACTTTTTCATAGAAACAGCTGCCCAACCATCTTTTTCAGCAACACTTATAACTTTAAATCCTTGATTTTCAACAGCTTCAATTACTTCGTCCTTGCGTTCAACTATTATACCTGACATTATGAGTATTCCGTCATCAGTAAGGAAATCAGAGAAGAGATCGCTCATTCCTATAAGAACATCTGCAACGATATTCGCAACTACAATCTTATATCCGTTTCCGATAGTCTTTACAAGTTCATCATCTGTTATTACATTTCCGCAATACGCAGTATATTTTTCTTCAGGAATATTGTTCTTTTCTGCATTTTCTTTTGCAATCTTTACCGAATTCTGATCAATATCAACTGCGGTACAATATTCAGCGCCAAGAAGAATTGCAGCTATTGAAAGAATTCCGCTTCCGCAACCAAGATCGAGAACCTTTTCGTTTCCATTTATATTCTTTTCAAGAAGTTCAAGACAAAGCTGAGTTGTATTATGCTGTCCGGTTCCAAAACTTGATGCGGGATCGATTTCAAGAATAATACGACTGTCATTTGCAGGTGCTTCTTCCCAACTTGGCTTTATGAGAAGTTTGTCACCGACACAAAGAGGTTTGAAATACTGTTTCCAGTTATTAGCCCAGTCTTCTTCACATACATTCTTGAATTCATATTCAAGTCTTCCGAATAAATTTTCTTCGTCTATTTCTCTAAGCCTTGAAAGTTCTGATTTTATACTATCGAACATTTCTTTTCCTTGTGCATTATCAGGAAGATAAACTGTAACGCTTGTTTCGCAGTCTTTAAGATTCATAAGATCATCATCTATGTAATCCCAGTTGCCCGTCTTATTTTCAAGGAATTCTTCAAAATCCTTTGAATCACGCACAACAAATCCGTTTATACCTATGCCGAGAAGACATCCGCAAAGAATATCTGAGCCTTCTGTAGAAGTGAATATACAAAGTTCCGTCCAGTTCATATATATACCCCCTGATTATTTTTTCGCATACAATATATAGTATATCACAATTTGAATTCACAAGCAAGTATTTAAAATAATTTTGGAAATTATGTGGTAAACATAAGAAAAATTTCTTTTTTATAATAAAATCTGAATTCAAAACCAATAATAAAATAAAAGGAGGACTGAAAAATGCATAGAAAAGTCAAAAAAGCAAAAGAAATAACACCCGTTTATGAAACTAATCCTGTTACAACAAACAAAACAGAAAAAAGCGGAAACGTTTATAATAAAACAAAACAGAATGCAGAATACGCAAGAGAATGGTCTGAAGAAAATAAGTTGTAAAAGCAACAAAATCCTTGTAAAGAGAATATCTTTACAAGGATTTATTTCAACATACTGACTTAGGCTTATTTTTCAAAAACAGCAGTTCCGAGTTCATAAGGGTGATCAATAAACAATGTATCTTCCGAAGAACTTTTATACAATAAAAGTTTGAATGTTATTAAAAAATCTCCCCCGCCACAAAGTATCATTACAACAGAAATAATAAAAAGAAAATATGAATTTATAATACAAGCAATAATTGCAGGAATAAATCCGAGAATTATAGTCGGCATCAACGAGCCAATAATCATCTGATATTTCTTCATAGGCTTATTACAGGTGCAATAAGGGGTAAGATAACTCAATATAACTCCGAATGAAATAGATTTCCATCCACCTTTTGATAAAAACGCCCATGTAACTCCGTGAATTAATTCGTGAAGAACTGTAAAAACAATAAGTAACAACAGTAATAACCCGAAATTCAACTGAGTGAATTCAACATTCTCATAATCCAAAGAAAAAAGCAGAAAGAAAATAATAGCAAAAGGAACCGCTGATAAAACTCCCAAAACGTTTCCTGCAAGTGCACTGATTGTCTGATGATTGGGTTTGTAGCCTTGTTCTATAAGGAATTCTGTAAGTTTTTCAAACTCCTCCTTGCGTTTCTGTTCGGCTTTGCTGAGTTTTCGCGCCTTACTCATAATACTTACCACCTATAATTATTCTTTATTCTCATCAAGTTTGAGTTTATGAAGTTTAATAACTTTCATACGCGAGAACTCTTCTCTTTCTTTTTCTTCAAGGCTATCGGCAATATATTTAGCATTAGCCTGGAACTTAGGGATAACTATATTTTTGAGTGCATTTGCTCTTGATTGGGTTTTCTTTACCGCAGTCGCAAGACGATAAATACTGTTTTCAACCTCAGCAAGAACTGCTGTAAGGTGTTTTACCTTGTCAAAACAGTAATAAGCATAATCAAGGTCGCCGTTAGTATTATTGAGTCCATAGTTTATTTTAAGTGCTTTTTTATCCACATGAACTTTTACAAGTTCAACGCCCATAACACTTCTGTAAGAAACTTTAACAGAATTTTCGATAGGAACAGCCTGTGCTACTCTTTCGACAATTCCCAAGGAAATATTGGCTTTCTGCAAAGCCTTATAGGCTTCAGAATAAGCCTCGCTTATACTCCCGCGGAGTTCTTTTGCATCATCGACAAGTGACAGAAGTTCTCTTATCAGAATATTTCTTTTTCTGTCAAGAAGTTCATAACCAAGCTGAGATAAAGCAAGGGATTTTTTTATATTAAGCAGATTGCCCTTGGTTGGAAAAACCTGTTCAGCCATTGTATCAACTCCTTATAGTTCATTTAAATTTCTTTGCGTTTTCGGGATTATATTTTTCAGTTAAAAGTTCTTCACTTACTCTGTCGAGTTCAGAAATCGGAAGAAGCGAAAGAAGTTCCCAGCCGAGATCTAAAGTTTGTTCTATCGTTCTGTTTTCATATATTCCCTGTGTTATGAAATATTTTTCAAACATTGTTCCGAATTTCATATATGATTTATCGGTTTCAGAAAGTTCATCCTCACCGATAACGGAAGCAAGCGCTCTCGCATCCTGAACCCTTGCATAGCTTGCAAAAAGCTGGTTTGAAACCACAGTATGGTCTGCTCTTGTGTATCCTTCACCTATTCCGTCTTTCATAAGACGAGAAAGAGAAGGAAGAACAGAAATCGGCGGATAAACTCCCATCTGATCAAGATTCCTATCAAGAACTATCTGACCTTCTGTTATATAGCCTGTAAGGTCAGGAACAGGATGGGTAATATCATCGTTAGGCATTGTAAGAATAGGTATCTGCGTTACGCTTCCTGTTGAGCCTTCTATAACTCCCGCTCTTTCATAAAGTGAAGCAAAGTCAGAATAAAGATAACCGGGATAACCCTTTCTTCCCGGAATTTCACCCTTTGAAGATGAGAATTCACGAAGTGCCTCGGCATAAGATGTCATATCTGTAAGAATAACAAGAATATGCATATTCTTTTCATAAGCAAGATATTCCGCAGCGGTAAGAGCACATCTCGGAGTAAGTATTCTTTCGATAATAGGGTCGTTTGAAAGATTTAAGAACATAGCAACCCTTGAAAGAACGCCGCTTTCTTCAAAGCTTCTTCTGAAATAATCAGCAACGTCATTCTTTACACCCATTGCTGCAAAAACAACTGCAAATTCTTCACCTTTTTCTTCGGCAATTTCAGCCTGTCTTACTATCTGAACAGCAAGTTTATCGTGTGAAAGTCCCGATCCCGAGAAGATAGGAAGTTTCTGTCCTCTTATAAGTGTTGTAAGGCAATCTATCGAAGAAATACCTGTTCTTATATAGTTTCTAGGATATGTTCTTGAAACTGGATTAAGAGGTTTTCCGTTTATATCCATGCTTTTTTCACAGTATATTTCACCGAGACCATCAATAGGTTTGCCCGAACCACTGAAAACTCTTCCGAGAATTTCTTTTGACAAAGGCATTTCCATAGGTCTTCCCATCATTCTTGTTCTTGTATTTGTCAAAGAAATACCCTTTGTGCCCTCAAAAACCTGAAGAACAACTTTATCGCCTGAAACTTCAACTACTCTTCCATTTCTTATAGATCCGTCATCAAGACGGATCTCAGCGATTTCATCAAAACTGACATCTTTTGCTTTATCAATAACAATAAGAGGTCCGTTTATTTCTTTGAGTCCTATATATTGAAGCCCCATACTTCAACCTCCGTTTATTTACGCTCTGTAAAGAGAAAAAATTGTGTTTTTAATTTCAGAATTAAGTTCATCAAATGCTGAAAGATTATCATTCGAAATGTTATATTTTATTTTTATAACTTTTTCAAAAAGTCCCGTTTCAGCAATAGTTGAAATAGCAATATTCTTTGAAATTGCATTTCTCGCCTCTCTATGAAGAAGAAGGATTGTTTCCATCATTTTGAACTGCTTTTCAAGAGGAACATAAGTGTCATCTTTATGATAAGCATTCTGCTGTAAGAAACCGAGTCTTATAACTCTTGCAACCTCAATAGTAAGTTTCTGGTCATCTGGAAGAACATCTGAACCTATAAGTTTTACTATTTCCATAAGATTATTTTCTTCAACAAGAATATTGTTTATTTTCTGACGATATTCAAGAAATTCTATTCCAACATTTTCAGCATAGAAATCTTTAAGGTCGTCTATATATTCACTATAACTTGTTATCCAATTTATTGCAGGATAGTGTCTTGCATAGGCAAGAGATTTGTCAAGTGCCAGAAAACAACGAACAAAACGCTTTGTGTTCTGCGTTACAGGTTCTGAGAAATCAGAACCCTGAGGCGAAACCGCACCAATGATTGTAACAGAACCTTCGCTGTCATTGAAGTTTCTCATATAACCTGCGCGTTCGTAGAATTCTGAGAGACGTGATGGAAGATAAGCAGGAAATCCTTCTTCAGCAGGCATTTCTTCAAGTCTTCCTGAAATTTCTCTCAGAGCCTCTGCCCATCTTGAAGTAGAGTCGGCCATAATCGCAATATGATAACCCATATCACGATAATACTCAGCAAGAGTAATACCCGTATATATAGACGCTTCTCTCGCAGCAACAGGCATATTTGATGTATTTGCGATAAGAACCGTTCTGTCAGTAAGATGTTTTCCTGACTTAGGGTCGATAAGTTCGCCAAATTCTTCAAGAACCTGAGTCATTTCGTTTCCACGTTCACCGCAACCGATATAAACAATTATATCAGCATCACACCACTTTGCAAGCTGGTGCTGAGTCATTGTCTTACCTGTTCCGAAACCACCAGGAACAGCAGCAGTTCCGCCCTTTGCGATAGGACAAATGGTATCTATAACTCTCTGACCGGTAACAAGAAGTCTGTTTATTGAAAGACGTTCTTTTACAGGTCTCGCCTGACGGATAGGCCATTTCTGACAAAGAGTAAGTGAAATAACACTTCCATCATCTGTTTCAAGTTCCGCAACTTTATCGTTTATTGTATATTTTCCATTTTCTGCAACCCATATGATTTTTCCTGAAAGATAAGGAGAAATCATACATCTGTGTTCTATCAGAGGAGTTTCGGGACAAGTAGCATATATATCCCCGCCTTTGACCATATCCCCAACTTTAACCTTCAAGGTTACATCAAATTGTTTTTCTTCATCAAGTACTGTTACAACAGAACCTTCGGATATAAAAGCACCGCTTGATTCCTGAAGTTTTTTCAGAGGACGTTCTAT
>JAGAJQ010000276.1 GCA_017828955.1 Oscillospiraceae bacterium | reverse complement strand
TGTAAGCAACATTATCATTTACAACATTGGGGTTCATAAGTTTTTCGTTTACTTCTTCAAATCTTTTTTCTGTGAGTTTAAGTTTGTCAAACATTTTCTATATCTCCTTAAATAAATTATCTGTTAATCAAAATGAATCTGGCGTTGCTAACGCTCTCTTTCGTCACGGTTTACGAATTTGATATTTTTTTCTATTTTATTTCTTGCGACCATAAATTCACGCCCACAACCTTTGCATCTGAGTTTAAAATCCATACCCGATCTTATGACAACCATTTCATGCGAACCGCACGGATGTGGTTTTTTCATTGTGAGTATATCCTTGGGTTCAATATCCAATGCAGTCGCCTCCTAAAAAAATAATACTTTTTATATTATATCACAATTTTGGATAAAAAGGCAAATATTTTCTTAATAAAATTATCATTTCAGAAGAAACTAATTTTGTTTAAACTGATTCAAAAGGTGGTTTTTCTCTATGAATATAAAAATAACGGCAGAATTTGACTCTGTTGACTCGGCAGAATTTGCTGCTATATCGATAAACAAAAGAAGGCTTAACGCCGGAAAAATACTGATAGATGCCCCTTCACCCGATAAAGGAATAAATTACGTTCCTTATCTTTACCCTGCCTCAACCGAAGCACCGAATGTTCCGAACTTTCTTCCCGCAGTTTTTAATGACAATACTCAATTCAGATTATACAACGATAATGTATCGCTTGGAAAACCGGAAGTTTCAAAAGCAGCTGTCATTCAGGTAATATGCAATGAAAATGACGAAAGCGAAGTAAGGAAAATAATTCTTAACCATAAAGGGCTTAAAATACATTCTGTTTAGAATATTTTTAAAACAAATGACATAATATTCCATATAGAAAATATATGGAGGTATAAAATGAACAGAAAATATATGCCCGAAGGCTCTTTGATATCAACTTATGAAAACAAATGCTCAGTAAACAGTATTTCTTCACTCAGAGAAGCTATGATGACAAGAAAAATACTCGAAGCAAAAGTTGAAATATGCGACAACGAACATAATCTCATTGTAAATCTCTGTGGAATAAAAGGAATTATTCCGAGAGAAGAAGGAGCAATAGGGATTTCTGATGGGGCGACAAGAGATATCGCCCTTATTTCAAGAGTAAATAAACCTGTGTGTTTTTATGTTACTGATATATCTGAAGACAACAAAACAGTTTTTTTATCAAGAAAAGCTGTTCAGGAAGATTGCAGAAAAGAATTTATAGAAAATCTTATTCCTGGAGACATAATACCTGCAAAAGTAACACACATAGAATCTTTCGGATGTTTTGTCGATATAGGATGTGGGATCCCTTCGCTTATTCCCATTGATTCAATTTCTGTTTCAAGAATATCGCACCCTTCTGACAGATTTGAAATAAATCAGGATATTTATGTTGTTGTCAAAGGAAATGATGGAGATAAGATTTTACTTTCACACAAGGAACTTTTAGGAACATGGAAAGAAAACGCTGATCGTTTTGAAAGCGGTCAAACAGTTGCGGGAATAGTCCGTTCGATAGAAAATTACGGAATTTTCATTGAACTCGCTCCTAACCTTGCGGGTCTTGCAGAATTCAGAGGAGATGTTAAAGTCGGTCAATCTGCAAGTGTTTACATAAAAGCGATTATTCCCGATAAAATGAAAGTAAAATTGATTATTGTTGATGTTTTTGATTCTGATAAATCATACATTGAACCTATCGAGTATTTTTTAACAGATGAAGATGTTCATATAGATTTATGGCAATATTCAACCGAAGAAAGTAATAAAGATATAAGCGTTATATTCTGACAAAAAGCCGTTGCTGCTTCGCAACGGCTTTCTTTATTGACGAAATGTAGTATATTTGGTAGAATATAGTCGAGATCAAAATAAAAGGATGAATGATGTTGAATAAAGAGAAAATATTTTTTATAGTCTGTTCATTTGTTTTAATAATGGCAATAACAATATTTTCCGTCTATTCGAACAAACCTGATTCAAGGCCTGTTATTTCAACACATATAAATGATATCAAAGAGAAAACAACAATTGTTACAATAAATACGGAAAAGACAGAACACATAATAAATTATCCCATAGATATAAATTTTGCAACAAAGGAAGAATTATGCAGTCTTGACGGGATCGGAGAAACACTCTCTGACAGGATAATAGAATACAGAAATCAGAACTATTTCTATTCTGTTGAAGATATAACAAAAGTAAATGGCATTGGCCAAAAGTTTCTTACAGAAAACAAAAATAAGATTTTTGTTGATATATCAAAACTTCCGGAAATCACCACAACGCCCATAAATACAACAATAAATCCACCTATCGTCACACCGGAATCCATTAAAACAACGATTACAACAATTCAGATATCCGAAACAGCGAAAGTTTCAGAAACCACTACTGTTACAACAACGATCCCAATCATAACAGAAACAAGCGAAACCGAAAAAGAGATAAAACGTGTAAATCTTAACACAGCAACCTATGAAGATCTCACTTCACTCCCTATTTCTCCCGAGGTTGCAGACCAGATACTTGGACTCAGAGATAAAATAGGATATTTTTCTTCAACAGAAGAATTATATTACATAGAAAATGTCAACCGCAAAATTTATATAGAACTACTCAAATATGTCTATGTAGAATAAATTGTTTTAAAAATGTGTCAAAAATTATTGAAAAAGAAATAAAATTATATTATAATTATGAAAAATAACTAACAAAGGCGGTTTGATTAAAATGAAGAAGTTTTTTAAGGAATTCAGAGATTTTGCGGTTAAAGGAAATATGATGGATCTTGCTATAGGTATGATCGTCGGCACTGCTTTTACAGGAATTGTAAAATCACTCGTTGATGATATATTTATGCCTGTTATCAGTATTTTTACAGGAAAACTCGATTTCACAAACTGGTTTATAGCACTTGACGGCAAAGAATATGCCACACTTGAACTTGCTAAAGAAGCAGGTGCTGCAACTCTTAACTACGGTAACTTTATTTC
>JAGAJQ010000275.1 GCA_017828955.1 Oscillospiraceae bacterium | reverse complement strand
TCATAGAAATAATCGCGATACAAAAGATTTTCGTTTCCGCCGTATTCTTTCTTTTCAAAGAGGTTTCCGTTATCATAATAGATATGTTTTGTAAAACCGGCTATGGAACCATCCTTATCATAAAAATATTCTGCGATAAGTTTTCCGTTTTTATCATATTGATTACACTGATTTTCCTCTACATAAAGCGTTATATATTCGCTGGAATTTTCATAAAAGGATGTTTTCAAAAGCGACTCTTTCACAATATCGGGATAAGCCTTTGCCCTTTGAAAAGGAAGCTCGGCAGAGTCAATATCCTTGCCGTCAAATCCGCAAGCCATATCAGCAGGGGATGAAAGAATTGCTCTTTTTATTTTGTAATTATCGGCAGTTTTTTCAACCTCGAAATAGGCGAGTGTTCCAAACCCTGAGTTGTTATAATCAACTGTGTAATTCAGTTTTATATAACAAACATTATTTTCCCATACTTTTTTGATAGATGGCGTTACAACTGAAACAACAGGCTTTGCAAATTTTTCGGGAGAATAGACATTCATGTCATAAATTAAAGCTGTATAAGCGGCATCGATAACGTCTTTATCAGACATATACTCCGAAAACATATCAAGGTCTTTTTCACCTGAAAAAACATTGTTGTAATAGTCTTTTATATATTCTATGCAGATGTCGTTTTCGCTTAAAAATTTTCTCTCTTCTGTTTCTGTCTTTTCTTTTTCGGGAGTTCCCACTATAACAGCGGTAGGTCCGTCGGAACCGCCTATAATTCCGATGCTTTCAGCCTCTTTCGGAGTTGACGCTATGCACCCTGAAAGAAAAGCTACAATTCCTATTGCGACAACACTTAAAAAGGCGGATTTTTTCTTTTTATATAAAACATTTTTTATCCTTGATTTAACAGACTTTTCGCCGAACGAAAGAGGGACAAAAAGTCCGTTTTGTTTTAATGAGATTTTAAGCAAGGTTTCTGCATATTCTTTTCTTACATCTTCATTGAATGAATAGATTGTCGCTTCATCGCAGGAGCGTTCCATATCGTTTTCAAAAAGGTGGAAAGAAAGCCAGATAAAAGGGTTAAACCAATGCATTGAAACTATTAAAAATGCAATCGGTTTTATGATGTTATCAAGTCTTTTAATATGCATTTTTTCGTGCGCTATTATGTAGTCTTTTCCCTCTTTTTCTATATCTTTCGGAAGATAAATAGATGGCTTTAAAATTACCATAACAAACGGAGATTTTATCTTTTCTGAAATAAAAATATTCTCTTTTTCACAAGTTGCAGTTTTAAGTTTTTTCTTTATAGAAATATACTGAAATGTATTTACTCCGATAACTACAACAAACCCCGTTAACCAGACAGAAACAATGATTTTTTCGATGTCTATTTCCTTTCTTCTGACCTCTGTTTGCGAGTCTTTATATTCAGGTTTTGAAACAATAACAACAGGCGACATTTCATTTGTTATTATGTTTTCAGAATATATAGTAACCGAGTTTTCGTCTATTCTGATTTCGGGCTTTGAAACAGTGTTCAGAATACTCATATCTGTTTCTAAAGAAATCGGGATAATAAGACTTAGTGCAACAAAAATCCACATAAAATAAGAATATTTCGCAGGAAGTCTTTTCATAAAAATCCTTGCAACAATAACAACAAGAGAGATAATCGCTCCCGTTATACTCATTCCGATTAAAGTTTCAAGCATATTATCCCTCCCTTGTGTATCTGTCTATAAGTTCTTTTAATTCTTCGGCTTCTTCAGGACTGATTTTTTCGTTTTTCATAAACGACGCTAAAAACATAGGCAAAGATGCGCTGAATTTTTCATTGACAATCTCTTTCGACTCTTTTTCGAGTATTGTTTCTTTGCTAACTTTTGAAACAAGTATCGCATTCTCACTTTCAAGAATATTTTTTTCGCATAATTTCTTGATGACTGTATAGACGGTTGATTTCTTCCAGCCGAGAATTTCAGAAGAAAGTTTAACCGCATCGCCCGATGATACAGGCTCGTTTTCCCATATAATCTCCATAAATTTAAGTTCGCTGTTGTTGATTTTCATCTCCTCACTCCTTTCAATCGGTCTATAACAATAGACCTTTCCTTGAGGTTAGTCTATCACAATAGACCAACCTTGTCAATACCCTTTTTGAAAAATTTGAGGATTTATTTCAAAGGAAAACCCCGTACCAATTAAGGCACGGGGTTGTTCTTATTATACTATAATTCTCCTAATTCTTTTTATCTTTAATAATCGTTTCTATCAACGTAAGCCGTTTCATTGATTTATTGATTAAGTTAAACCGGACAAAGAACGCATAACTAAGTCAACGTCCTTATTTTCGAGTTCCTGAATGATATGCAGATAGGTTTTCTGCGTTGTTGTCATACTTGCGTGTCCCAATCTGCGAGCCACACTTGCTATTGATACGCCTGCAAAGAGAAGAATAGAAGCGTGTGTATGGCGAAGCCCGTGAACAGAAATTATCGGAATATTCAAAGCGGCACAACGTCTGCCTAAGATGTCATTCACCGTAGAGTTGTAAATTTTGCGTTTCCCTTTCACGAAAATAGGCTTATCTTCAGGCAACCCTTTTACCAACTCCGAAAACTGAATAACCATCTGCCAAGGGCGACTTTGAACCGATTATTACCGAAGAACAGTGGGACAGATGTCAGGCTATCCTAAAAGAAAAGCGTAAAACTACCCTCGTTGAAAATGGCGAGGAAAAGAAAAAAAGCAACCGTACTTCCAGAGACATTTGGGTGAAGAAGTTACGCTGCTCTTGTGGTTCATCTTTCAGGAAAAACCGTTATCACAAAAATAAAGACGGTGTTGTGTCATACAATTATGTCTGCTACAATCAGGTGAATAACGGTAAGGCTTCTCAGCGTGAGAAGATGGGACTTGAAACCGACGGATACTGTAACGAACATTCCGTTACCGATTGGAAAATGGAAATGATGGCAAAATACTTCCTTAATGAAGCTTGGAAAAATCGCAAAGAGGATTTGTTGATTGCCCTTGAATACATTAAGAAG
>JAGAJQ010000274.1 GCA_017828955.1 Oscillospiraceae bacterium | reverse complement strand
TTTCAAGCGTCTTTTTAAGACTTTCTTTGTTCATATAAGCAAGCATAAGAACTGTTTTTGTATTTATATCATAACAAATAGCAGGTATAAGCTCGCCTTTTTCAAAAAAATTATCAAGGTCATTCAAATCAATCTTAACCATAAAATCTCCTTTTTATATCCACCATTCAGGTGTCAACTCTCCAAGAGTAATAACCTGTCCTGATTTATAATCCAACATTATTTCAATATTTTTATAACTTTCAGGCATAAGCTGTGCTATAAGTTCACGACATGCCCCGCAAGGTGCACCCTTTCCTTCGACAGGAGGTATACACAAAACCCTGTCTATTTCATATTCACCATTAGTTATCATATTAAATATAGCATTTCGTTCAGCACAAATTCCAAGTGTGCAGCAAGTGTCAATGCATACTCCTGTATAAATCTTTCCTGATTTACTGAGAATAGCTGCAGAAACTTCTCCTGCTGTGACAAAATCTGAAATCCGTTCGGGTTTCAAAACAGATTTTGCTGCCGAATACATTTCTTTCCATATGTTGTCCATAAAATTCTCCTTTATGTCCACAAAGAAGTTATAAACATTGGCGAAGACTTTTCTTCTCTTTTAAATCCACAGTTTTCATAGAAATTAAGTTCATCATTATACGCGACAAGAACTATACGAAGATAATCGGAATATTTTTCTTTTACCATTTCAACAAGAGTTCTGCCGATTTTATTTCCGTGGTAATCAGGGTTAACGAGAAGATAATGAACATAAGCAGTCATTATTCCGTCATCCATAGCACAGATCATTCCGATAAGTTTATCACCGTCCCAAGCAGAATAAACCGTTTCGAAATTTTTCATAGCAACAACAAGTTTTTCAGGATAATGCCCCGAAGACCACTCAACAGAAAGAAATAAATCTTCCAACTCTTCTTTAGAAAAATCATGAATATCTTTATAAATAATATTTTCCATATCGTTCACCTTACATTTATCTTACAGGTATTCCCTTTTTTCGACAATGTTTTTTAACATCGCCTACTGTAAGTTCTTTAAAATGGAACAGTGATGCCGCAAGTGCTGCTGATGCATTTGTTTTTTCAAACACTTCAGAGAAATGTTCAAGAGAACCACATCCACCACTCGCAATTACAGGAATTTTAACAACAGAACATACAGCATTAAGAAGTTCTAAGTCAAAGCCTTTCTTAACTCCATCTGTATCCATAGAAGTAAGAAGTATCTCTCCTGCACCGAGTTCCTCAGCTTTTTTAGCCCACTCTACAGCATCGATACCCATATCTATTCTTCCACCGTTTACAACAACTGTAAATCCGCCATCTTCTCTGCGTTTAGCATCAATAGCCACAACAACACACTGAGAACCGAAGATATCAGCTGCTTCCCTTATAAGTTCGGGATTTCTTACAGCGGATGAATTAACAGAAACTTTATCAGCGCCTGCCCTTAATGTTTCCCTGAAATCGTCAATAGTCTTTATTCCACCGCCTACAGTCAAAGGAACAAAAACTTTCTTCGCCGTATTTCTCACAACTTCAAGCATAGTCCCTCTGCCTTCGTGAGTAGCCGTTATATCAAGGAATACAATTTCGTCAGCACCCTGTGCATCATATTCAGCGGCACATTCAACGGGATCACCAACTTCTTTTATTCCTACAAAATTAACGCCTTTAACTACCTTTCCATCGCGAACATCAAGGCAAGGTATTATTCTTTTAGCAAGCATTATTTAACCTCCG
>JAGAJQ010000273.1 GCA_017828955.1 Oscillospiraceae bacterium | reverse complement strand
GGTTACAACAAGAATTCCCATAGAGCCTGAAATCTTACAGGAATCAACAACAAAGATATTATCCATATCCTTAGATGCCTCAAATGCGTTTTTATATCCATCGCTGACTTGTTTTGAAGATGTTATATGGATAAGAATATTTCCGTCTTTTGTATTTTCTTCGAAGAATGTTCTGTATTCTTTTTCGGGGGCACTCATACTTGTTGCCCTCTTATTATCCTCAAGATATTCGAGAACGCTGTTTGAGTCTATCTCTTTTATATCGCGAAATCGGAATTTATCGATATTGATGTAATAATACATTATGGGAATGGAGTATTTTTCGATGAGTTTTAAAGGAAGATCGCATACGCAATCTGTTGAAACAACAATTTTATTCATCGTTACCTTCACCTTCCCTTATTATTTTTTCTTCGGGCAACCAGTTTTCAAGTGCTTTTCTCAAAGCGAAAATTTCAATAGGTTTAGAAACATAATCATCAAATCCGGATTTCAAGAACATCTCTCTCATACCGCTCACCGCGTTGGCTGTAAGTGCGATAACGGGGATTTTTCTTATATTTTCGTCATCGGATTTTCTGATATGGCTGAGGGTCTCGATACCATCCATTTCGGGCATAAGATGGTCCATAAGAATGAGATCAAAACGCTCTTTCTTTAAAATTTCAAGACATTCTTTTCCGCTTAAAACAGTAGAAACAGAGGATTTGTATTTCCTTAAAAGTCCCTTAGCAACCTTAAGGTTCATTTCGTTATCGTCAACTACAAGAATACGTGCATCGGGAGCTGTAAATTCGATAGCATCGTAAATCTTTTCGTCTTCGCTTTCAAATGCAATCTTTTCGTTATTGACAATATTAGCTATCGGAAGTGAATAGAGAGGTTTATACATATTTCTCATCTTGTTTCCGACAGGAATTGCATCTGTTCTATCCTGAACAACGGTTACTTTAAGCTTTTCAGAAAGATTTTCAAAATATGATTTGTCTTCTTTATAACCCGCTCTTGAAACAAAGATATGAGTATATTTTCCCGAAAGAATTTCTTTTTTCGTTTCTTCTAAAGTTTCGCATCTCACACTCTTTATCGAAGACGACAACGAGAATGTATCTAAAATATAAGAATAATTTTCTTTTGCGAAACTTCCCTTTATAAAGTCTTTATCTATGTAATAAAGTATTTTTACAGATTCGGGATTTCTTATTTTAACGGCAGGAGCATTTTCAACTACTTTCTGAGGGATAACAACTCTGAATTCTGTTCCCTCACCGTATTCACTACTTATCGTTATGACGCCGTCCATCATTCTTACGAGTTGTTTTGAAATAGGAAGTCCGAGTCCTGTTCCTTCGATAAAACGATTGCGCTTTTTATCAACCTGTTGGTAATCGCTGAAAATGGTGTCTATTGCGCTTTCTTCTATTCCTATTCCGCTATCTTTAACGGAAAAGATAAGATTTATCCCATAGCTTTCTTCTCTTGATGAAACCGAAAGAATAACTCCTCCGTGTTCTGTGAATTTAATGGCATTTGTCAAGAGGTTCGTTATAACCTGCTTTATACGGATTTCATCACCATAGAGCAAATCGGGGATTGACGGATCGACATTTACAAGAATTTCTATGGGTTTATTCCCCTTTCTTGCGACTGCCATATTTATAATTTCGTTAAGCATTGAAGAAAGGCGGTATTTATGGCATACAAGTTCCATCTTACCGGATTCGATTTTTGAGAAATCAAGAAGGTCGTTTATAATATTCAGAAGGTTTTTACCCGATACGCGTATATTCTCTGAATTTTCACGGACTGTATCTGAAATATCTTCGGCAAGATTAAGTTCACACATACCCATAATAGCATTCATAGGTGTTCTTATTTCGTGCGACATATTGGCAAGAAAGCTACTCTTTGCCTTATTGGCTTTATTGGCTTTTTCGAGAAGTTCCTTTTGTCTTTCCTGATAGCGATAACTTCTTGAAAAGATAAATATACAGATTATCGTATTCGCCCAGTAAGCAATAGGAAATCTTATGAAATATATCGGAGTATACTGATATCCTATCGCTGAAAGGGGTGTCCACATATAAACGGAGAGCATTACTCCCATAATTATACTTGCTAAACAGCCGTAATAAAGTGAAAGGAAATACATTCCGACAGCGGGAACAATAAGAAGCCATATAGCGCCGAATCCTTCGTTTCCGCCACTCCACACAAGGTAACACATAAAGGAAATAACAAAAACCATACAGGATATCGCCATAATATTCTTATTCTTTATATGGTTGAAAACGAGTATGGAGCCTAATGCCCATATACACCCTATTCCGTTTACGATTACCATTTCGGTATCTTTAACAACAAGGCATATCATACACATAATGAGATAATACGCACCGAAAACCGCAAGTCCTATACTTAAAACGGTAACGTTGAAATCGTTTCGTTTTTCTTTAAGACTTCGGATATAGGGTTTCAGTTGTTTCAACCATTCCATAAAAAAGTCCCCTTTTAGTCTTTTTCGAGCATTTTTATAAGTTCGGGTTTGAGTTCTGCAAAGGTATCAAGGATTATTCCCTCAAAGCCTTTATTATAATCTTCATACATGATCCTGAATGCTTCGTCAACGCTCATTCCCTCTTTATACTGACGCTTTGAAACAAGTGCGTCATAAACATCGGGAACAGCAAGTATTCTCGCAGATAGGGGTATTTCCTCACCTTTGAGTTTTTCGGGATAACCTGTACCGTCCCACTTTTCGTGATGATAGTTTGCCATATCGCAAGCAACCTGAAGGAATTCGGGATCCACCATTCCGGGCATATTTCTTCTGAGCATATCGGCACCCGCTTTTGAGTGGCTCTGGATAAGTGCGTATTCTTCTTTTGTAAGTCTGTCGGGCTTTGAAAGAATAGCATCGGGAATTGTAATTTTTCCGATATCATGGAGAGGTGCTGCATTACGGATATTTTCCATAAAATCGGGTGTGAGGGCATCTGCATAAAGTCCTTTTTCGAGCATTTTTTCAGCAAGCATCATAGTATATATGCTTGTTCTTTTAACGTGTTCGCCTGTTGTACCGTCTCGGCTTTCAATTACGTTCGCCATTGTGATGATAACATCGTGCTGCATTTTTGTTATCTGTGCAAGCTGTGCGGCAACCATTCTTTCAAGGCGTTTACGGTATGCTTCGAGTTCTATTGTTCTGTCAACTCTTTTATGCATTATGCTTGCAACAAAGGGTTTTGAGATATAGTCAACAGCACCGAGGTCAAAACATTTTTCTTCGGTTTCATTACTACGGTCAGCAGTAAGGAAGATAACGGGTATACTGCACCAATTTGAGTTACATCTTATATGTTCCATAACCTCAAGACCATTCATACCCGGCATAGAAATATCAAGAAGAATGAGCGATGGTTCGTTCTTTTCAAGATATTCAAACGCCTTTTCTCCTGAATTTACTGCGGCAACGCGATATTCGTCGGAGAGAAGTTTTTGTGCTATAAGAAGATTTGATTTGTCATCATCAACGACAAGTATTGTCTTTTTCATTATATATCAGCTCCGTTTTCTTTAATAAAAATTCCGAGTTTTTCTGACGCGGTTATATAATCAAAATCATCTACAAGTTTTTTGATTTCTGAAAGGACAGGCTCTGCTTTTTCTGAAAGGTCATCATCTGTTTTAAGAGAAAGCAGTTTATCTATTATTTCAAGCGATTCGGTCATTTCATAACCCTCGATATAGTTATAAAGTTCACTTAACATATATCTGTATTTTTCGTTTGAGACTTCATTATAACGAGGTTCTGAAACTTCTTCATGAGAAATTCCGAGCATTGTTTCTGCTTCTGAAATAACCTTATCGAGTTGGATAAGAAAATCATCGAATGATTCTTTTATCTTTTCATTATCATTCTGTTTTGCGGCCAATTCGTGTTCTTTTGCAAAATCAGAAAATCTCTTCGCACCTATATTGAGAGATGTACTCTTTAATGTATGCGCTATTATTGCATAATTCTGCATATCATCGTTTTCGATACAGGTTATGAGTTTTTCTCTGTATTTTCTTCCCTCTGTGCAGTAGCTTTCAACGATTTCGTTATAGAGTTCTTCATTTGAACCGCAATATTTGAGTCCGATATTCTTATCTATTTCGTTAGTATCCGAATCGGTTATATCGGATAATGAATCATCTGATTTTTCTTCTTCGGAAAATTCAGTTATCATCTCTTCGGGAATATGTTTTAAGAGAACCTGTTCCAAGAAGTTTGTTTCAACGGGTTTACTGAGGTAATCATCGAAACCTTCATCAAGATATTTCTTTTTAGCACCTGAAACTGCATTTGCTGTTAAAACTACTATCGCTGTTTCTTTATTGAGAGGATTTTCATCTCTTAGCTTATGCATAGTTTCAATACCATCGGGCGAAGGCATCATATGATCCATAAGAATGAGATCATATTTGCTTGTTTCGCAAAGAGTCAGACATTCTTCTCCGCTGAGTGCGATATCGGGAATAATTCCGTATTTTTTGAGAAGTCCGCTTAAAACAGCAAGATTCATACGGTTATCATCGACGGCAAGAACTTTTGCACCCTCAACAGAAAAGCTTTTCTTTATCTTCTTTTCGGGCACGAAACTGAATATGCCTATCATTTTATCGCCCGATATTTTTTGTGGTATTTTAACGGAAAATACCGAACCTGAGCCTAAAACACTCTTGACGTCGATAGTTCCGTTCATCATTTCAACAAGGTTTCTGGTGATTGAAAGGCCAAGACCTGTTCCCTCTACCATTACTTTATTTTTACCGCCTAAACGGTCGAAACTATCAAAAATCTTTTCGAAGTTTTCATCAGCAATACCTGAACCTGTATCGGCAACCGTTATACTGAGTATGAAGCTGTCATCGTCCATAGATTCGCCGTTGACAAGATC
>JAGAJQ010000272.1 GCA_017828955.1 Oscillospiraceae bacterium | reverse complement strand
TACATACTCAAAGGCGGTCCCGGAACAGGCAAATCAACAATAATGAAAAAAATCGCCGAAACTTTTTCGGATAATGATGATATCGACTTATATTATTGTTCAAGCGATGAAAAATCTCTTGACGCAGTTGTACTAAACAACAAAGGGGTCGTAATGGTAGATGGAACATCTCCTCATACTTTCGATCCTATATACCCCGGAATAAAGCAAACCATAATTCATTTAGGTGATTTCTGGGATGCAGAAACATTAAGAAAATACGAAAAAGAAATAATTCTTGCAACAAACGAAAATTCAGAATGGCATAAACGATGCAAAAGATATATAACAGCATTATCTTCAATAAATTCAGATATATATTCAATAGGTTTATCGGCTCTCAACAAAAACAAATTATCCGGTTTTATAGAAAGATTTTTAAAAAAGAACATTACTGATAAAAAATCAGACACAGGTAAAGTATCTTTCAAAAAATATTCAGTAATGACTCAAAACGGATATATTTCTCAGGAAATACCATATAAAAATAAATTTTTCTTATGCGATAGTTTATTTGCTGGTTCTGACTTTATGTTAAGAAAATTAGAAAAATTCATTACCGATAGAGGATATGATATTATAGTCAGTAAATGTGAACTATGTAATAACGCGCTATACGAACATATAGCTATCCCCGAACTTGACATGGTTCTTATTTCTTCTACCCCACTTAACAAAATCGAGCCTGATGACATAAAGATCAACTTTTCAAGATTTTATTTCAATAATAAAGTGTCTGAAATTAAATAACGTCTTGCCTTTTCTAAAAAAGCACTATCGAATATGGCAGATGAGGCTGCTAAATGTATGAAAAAAGCAAAGGAAATTCACGATGAACTTGAAAATTTCTATGTTTCGGCAATTGATTTTGAAAAAATCAATAAACTTACTGATAAATTGATAAAGGAAATCAAAAAAAGATAGCAAAAATTCATAAAAATAACTCGTGAAGCCTTTCTCCACGAGTTATTTTTATATCTTTATAATTTATACTATTTATCATAATACGATATTTCAATTTTATTTCCATCCAAATCCTCAATAGCAAAACACTTATAATTATCTTTTGAGTCAGGAATCGCCTCAGGTTCATACAATATTTTTGCATTTAATTCCATACATTTTTTATATGCACCTTCTATATCGTCTGTATATAAACCTAAAACACCGTTATTACCTTTTATTTGCTTACTCCCTGTTGCCTCTTTGCTGATTATCCCGAAATAAATCTGATTGTTTTCATTTTTCCAATCAGCCCATCTGTCATCTGTTATATTAGTCGGTTTCTCACCTAATAATTCAGTATAAAATGTTATAGATTCTTCTATATTATCTACAACAAAATAAAAATTATCAATTTTCATAGCATATCTCCAATCTTTTATTTATTAAGGCACTCCAGAATAGGTTTAATATATTTTTTATCAGAAATATCATAAGATGAAGAAATCATCTTGATCATATTTTCCTCTTCGGGAGTCTTATCCTTCTTCGACTTCAGCATATTAGTAAACATTTTCATCATAACTTTTGAAGATGCCGACATTTTTTCGTAATTAAATCCGCCTTGACAATAAAAAACATCAACTTTCTTTTCGCTATCCTTAAAAGCGTTTTTGAGAAAAATATCTATATCAGGATTATCTTCAGGACTTCCACCAACGCAGAACGCTATCAGTTTCTTATCATTCCATTTATTGATATTTCTTTTAAACCAACCTATTTTGCTTATGCTTCCTGCGCAAGCCCATCCACCATAGACAATAGCGTCATATTCATCAAGATTTTTCTTTTTCGCTTCTTTAAGCTCGAAACAATCAGCACCGCTTTCTTCTGCTATCCATTCTGCATAACGCTTTGTAAAACCTGTCTGGGAATTATAAATTACAACTGTTTTCATTTTTGAAATCCTCCTCAATATTTTTAAGATTATTTTCTATTTTAGATATTAAAGTATAAACCGTTCTTGCTTCTTCTTCAGAAACACCATCGTATAAGCGTTTCATAAATTCCGTTTCTTTCTGAATATATTTTCCTGCTATTTGTTTTGTTTTTTCTGTAAGATATATAGGTCTTTTTCGCTTATCCTTTTCATCCTGACCAAAATAAATCATTTCTTTTTTCTCTAAACTTGAAAGAATCTCTTTTACATTCTGTCTTGTCGTTCCCATTGTTTTTGCAAGTTCATTCGCTGTCGG
>JAGAJQ010000271.1 GCA_017828955.1 Oscillospiraceae bacterium | reverse complement strand
TCGCTGTCGGTGCTTCTTCGGAATAAAGATTCATACAAGCAAGCAAGAAGAATTGCTTACAAGTTATCTCTTCATAAAACATATCCCCTACCGTCTGAAGTCTGTTATTAAAAGCGAAAAACAGCCCAAACAATGCATATCTAGCGTCCATCATATTTATAACTTCATTAGCCTTCATTTTATCACCTCTTAAATAAGCAATATATTGCCTATTTGTATATTACAACTATTTTTTATTGTTGTCAAGTATTTTTTATAAAAAAATAAACCCTTTGCAAATGCAAAGGGTTTATTACAGTAATATTAAGTTCTGAATGGTTTATTGAATGAGCCTATTTCTATGAGATTTCCTTCAGGATCTGATATATAGCAGGTTCTTTGCCCCCAGGGTTCGTCTTCAGGCGGAAGTACAGATACTGCACCTTTAGAAACCACATCATTATAAACTTTATCAACTTCTTCAAAGGTATCAACATATAATGCGATTTCAGAATGTCCATTAAGACCTTTTATATATTCATATTTACGGCTTGTCATCTTTCCGAAATCTTCCCTGCCGTAAAGAAGGAACAATGTATCATCTTTTATAAGATAAACATTTGATGTATCTTCGCTCTCTTTAATTTCAAACCCCAATACATCACGATAAAATCTTATCATTTTACCCATATCATTCACAAACAAGCCGAATCCGTCTAATCTCATATAAGTCACCACTCGATATAATATTTCAAATAAACCTACTTCTGACGTAATCAAAGGCAGGTTTTAAAATTAATCTTCCATAAATACAAGGAATGCTCTATAAGCCATATATACATCTAATTTTGAAGTAACTTCATAAGGTGCATGCATAGAAAGAACAGGAACGCCGACATCTATAACATCAACATCAAGGTTGGCAATATACATAGCAACAGTTCCTCCGCCGCCCATATCAACCTTTCCAAGTTCGCCTGTCTGCCATACAACCTTATTTTTATCAAGAAGATTTCTTACTCTTCCCATAAATTCAGCAGACGCATCAGATGTCCCTGATTTTCCTCTTGAACCTGTATATTTTGTTACAACAACACCTCTATTGAGATAAGCGGCATTATGTTTTTCGTTCACATCAGGGAATGTAGGATCAAAAGCCGCATTAACATCAGCAGAAAGACATTCTGAATTTGTAAGAACCCTCCAGCCATCTGCCTTGAACATCTTTGCAAGGTCATAAACAAAATATTTGAGATATGAAGAATTAAGCCCTGTATTTCCATCACTACCTATTTCTTCCTTATCAGCAAGAACAGTAATTACTGTTTTCTTGGGCTTTTTACAAGCAAAAGTAGCCTCTAAGGCTGTGTATGCACAAACTCTGTCATCCTGTCCATAAGAACCTATCATACTTCTGTCAAAACCGATATCCTTTGCCTTGAACGCAGGAACTGCTTCAAGTTCTGCTGATAAGAAATCAGCTTCTGTAACACCATATTTTTCAAAAAGTATATTAAGGATGTTAAGTTTAACCTTTTCACTTACATCATCATCCTTGAAGGGTCTTGATCCGATAAGGATATTGAGTTCTTCCCCTCTTATTATCTGAGGAGCTTTTCTTTCCATCTGTGCCGTAGCAAGATGAGGAATAAGATCCGTAACGCAGAAAACAGGGTCTTTTTCATCTTCACCTACGCAGACATTCACTTTGCTTCCGTCAGCCTTAACAATAACCCCATGAAGAGAAAGAGGGATAGCTGTCCACTGATATTTTTTGATTCCGCCATAATAATGAGTCTTGAAAAGTGCAAGTTCGGTATCTTCATATATAGGGCACTGTTTCATATCAAGTCTTGGAGAGTCGATATGAGCAGCAGCAATTCTCACACCGTTTTCGATAGGTTCTGTTCCGATAACAGCAAGAATTATCGCTTTCCCTCTGTTATTATAATAAACCTTATCTCCAGGTTTGAGAGATTTAGCTTTTCCGAATTCAACAAACCCGTTCTTTTCGGCCATTTCTACAGACTTTATAACAGCTTCTCTTTCTGTTTTGGAATCATCAAGGAATTTCTTGTAATTCTCGCAGAACTTATCAGCTTTCTTTACTTCTGAATCAGAAATAACTTTCATAGCGTGTTCTTTTTTCATAAAAAGTTTTT
>JAGAJQ010000033.1 GCA_017828955.1 Oscillospiraceae bacterium | reverse complement strand
GGGATGGACGCACCTCTGGCGCACCAGTTGTCGTGCCAACGGCATAGCTGGGCAACTAAGTGCGGATCGGATAAACGCTGAAGGCATCTAAGCGTGAAGCCGTCCTTAAGATAAGATATCCCATCATTTATGAGTAAGACCTCCAGTAGACTACTGGTTTGATAGGCTCAAGGTGTAAGCATAGTGATATGTTCAGCCAGCGAGTACTAATCGGTCGAGGGCTTAACCTTTAACTTCTTTAAGAAGCTTGTCTGACTCTTCTTTATCCCATTATTCAATTTTCAGGGTATTTGCCTTGATAGATGGTGTTGATTGCGACGAGGTCCCACCCGTTCCCATTCCGAACACGGAAGTTAAGCTCGTTTGCGTCGAAAATACTTGGCTGGCGACGGCCCGGGAAGATAGAAAGATGCCATCACTAAACACAAGTAGAGAAAAGCATTAAAGCTTTTCTCTATTTGTCATATTCCTCCATAGCTCAGTCGGTAGAGCGCTTGACTGTTAATCAAGATGTCACTGGTTCGAGTCCAGTTGGGGGAGCCATAAGAAAAACTCTCGTGATTTTTCACGAGAGTTTTTTATTTCTAAAAATTAAGCTGTAAAAATGTACTAAGAAGAATAATAACGGGAATTCCCACAATCAGAAGGATGTGCAGGGCGATTATAATCGGAAGCCCTATCATAAAGCGCTTATGGTGTGTTTTATGGCGGATAATTTTCATCGTTATATACATAGCGAGTGCACCGCCCAAAATCGCTACTAAAAATAGCGACCTTTCAGAAATTCTCCATCCGCCTTTTTCGGCATATTTCTTGTCGAGGGTTGTCATAACTACCGCGATTACACTTATTATTATCGGGTAAAGAATATTTATAATTCCGAAGATAAGCCCCATAGGAATATCAGTCCCTGAAGTAACAACAGGATTTCCGCCCATAATTATCTTCTCCTTTCAAAATTTTATGGGACCCATCGTATTTCGATTTTTGTTATACAGCCGTTTACACCGTTTTCAACTTGAATTTTCGTATAGTGGGGATGATAAGAAAATCTCTCTTCGGGAATGTTCTTGAATTCCTCTAAAGAATACAAAACAGGCTCTTCGCCATAATCTTCTTCAACAGAATAAACCATATCGGGAGAGAGAGGAAGAACTATCTCTCCGAGTTCGCGGTATGTTTTCATATCGCTCATTCCTACTTCAAAATAAACTGTGTTGTCGTCTGTTCTAAGATATGTTCCGCCCTCTTCAAGACCGCCGTTTATGGTTATAAGCCCCATATCGTTTCTTTCGATAGAATTTATCTTCATATCCTCTCCCGAAAGAACGATTGTGTCACCCTCTGTAAGCATTGAAATATCAACCATATCGAAAAGTTCGTAGTCATAAATTTTTACCGATAAAGTGTTTTCTTCGGCGTTAAGGTCAGCGTATTCAAAAGAAGCAAAAAGTGTGCAATCCTCAGGGAGACTATTTATGTCGATAGTCTGAGGGAGGGGACTAACCCTTAAAGTTTCGGGTGCTGTGTCAGAAAGAACAGTTGTTGTTTCTGCGGGTGCTGTTTCGGGGATTTCTGTCATAATATCCTGTGTTACTTCTCTCGCGATACAACCCGTCATCGAAAGTGAAAGAAGCGAAGCCATAAGGCTTAAGATTAAAATTTTTTTCATAATTTTTCTCCTTTATTATAAAGTAAATTTATTATACCATAATGTGCGTTATTTATCAAATTCGTGAACGACATTATGAACCATTCTGCCCTCTTTCGAAGCCACAGCCCTTTCTATATTCCATTTTATGTGTTCTCTCATATCGTCCATTCCGTCGAAAGAAAGACCCAAAACATTTTTCAGTTTCTCAACAGAGTAGTATGTGGGTTCTTCCTTTTCGCCTACTGCCGTAATTTTGCTTTGTGACTGCGGATAAAGCTCTTTCGCAATAAGCGCAATTTCATACCAGGAGATAAATCTGTTGCCTAAAGCAAAGAAGATTTCTTCATTCATATCGCTTTCTATTATTTTAAGATAAACCTCTGCTATCTGACGTGATGATAAAAACTGCGTTCCGTCGTTTATGGGAAGGGTAATATCTTCGCCCCTCACTATTTTATCAGCAATATTCTTAAAACGCATATCCGCTTGTGAAGCACCGCCTTCGACAGCAGGGTTTGAATATGTATACCCCGGGCGGATGATGTTTCTTTTCATCTTAACTTCTTCTCCGAAAACGCCTTGTTTTTCATATAAATTCTTAAAACCCAAAACAAACATTTCAGATGACGCTTTTGTAGCGCCGTAAAGATCCGTCGGAACGCGTAAGGCTTCTTCACCCATTCCGTTTCTCAAATTCCCGAGTGCTGCTGTCGAACTTGTATAGATAAATTTTTTGACACCCTTTTTCTCAGCTGCTTCAAGAAGAAAAGCAGTAGAGAGAGTATCCTCTTTCATCATTGTATAGGGAGAATTTCCCCAACCGAGAGCGATATGGATAACCCCGTCGCAACCTTCTATGGCATCTTCAATTATGTCATAATCAGATAAAGTTCCGCCTATAACAGTAAGGTTTTCCATTGAGAGAAAAGCGGGTATTCTATCAGGAGTTCTTGTAAGCATTTTTACCTTGTGACCTTTTTCGAGGAGTAAAAGAGTAACATACTGACCGATATTTCCCGTTCCGCCCGTGATGAAGATTTCCATATTAACATCTCCCGTCTTACATAATATAATAATGTATTATAGCATAAATACCTTGTTTGTTCAATATGCAAAAAACATACTTTATACCGACAAAATTTTTTAGGAGATTTTTTCTTAAAAAATATATTGACTTTTGTGGTTTAAAATGTTATAGTAATTACACAAAAACAAAGACGAAGACAAATTCGTTATAAATCAGGCGTTTTCAGAGAGTTGTCGGTTGGTGTGAGACAACAGCGTGTTATAATGAATATCCCTTCTGAGTTGGAATGCTGAAACTTTTTAATTACAGTAAGCGTTCTCGTGAGGCTGCGTTAATGCATAGGACTTAAACCGAAAGGGAGAGTCTGAAAGTGGTGAAAGAATAATAATTCTTCGCAATTTGAGTGGTACCGCGGGTTTTACTCGTCTCAAAGTAATCAAAACTTTGGGGCGTTTTTTTATTGCCCCATAACCTAATCGAAAGGAGTAGACAACTATGTCAGCAAACGCAAACAATCAAACAACAGAACAGAGCATCCGCGAGGTTGCACAGCGTATCCGTACTCTCCGTGAGGATATGGGAATTTCAAAGGAACTTATGGCTTTGAAAACAGGCTTTTCTGCCGAAGAATATGAAAAGATGGAAAACGGCGAAGTAGATTTCAGCTTTACATTTATCCATAAGTGCGCAGGAGTTTTTGGTGTTGATATCACAGAACTCATGGAAGGTAACTCACCCGCGCTCACAGGATATACAGTAACAAGAAAGGGCAAGGGCAAGCCCATCGTAAGAAGAGCAGGTTTCGGCTATAACCGCCTTGCTCATAAGTTCAAGAATAAAATGCTTGAACCCTATCATGTAGTAATCCCCTATTCAGAAGAAGCACTCACAAGACCCCGTAATCTTTCAACACACGCAGGTCAGGAAATGGATATCGTTATCAAGGGAACACTCCGTATGGTTGTAGGAAATCATACAGAAACTCTCTATGAAGGCGACTGTATCTATTACGACAGTTCTATCCCCCACGATGAAATCGCTCTCGGCGGTGAAGACTGTGAAATATATGCGCTCGTTATGAAACCTGCCGATGCCGATGAAGTTCCCGAAATCAAGAATGAAGTAAAGGAATTCACACATACAAACTTCGATAAAGCAGGAATAACACATCATGTTTCAGAAAAATTCGTAACCTGTGAAACAGATGAAATGGGCAAACTCTCATCTGTTAAATTCAAGAATGAAGAAAGCTTCAACTTCGCTTTCGATATCGTTGACGCTATGGCTGAAAAGTCACCCGATAAGGTTGCTATGATCCATGTTGATAATGACAAGAATGAAAGAGTATTCACATTCAAGGAAATGAAAGAATATTCAGCACAGACAGCAAACTATTTCAGCTCACTCGGAATAAAGAAGGGCGACAAGGTAATGCTCGTTCTTAAAAGACATTATCAGTTCTGGTTCTCAATCCTTGCTCTTCATAAGCTCGGCGCAATAGTAATCCCCGCTTCAAATCAGCTCGTTAAACACGACTTTGAATATCGTTTTGACTCAGCAGAAATCTCTGCTATCGTATGTACATCAGACGGAACTGTTTCTGACGAAGTTGATCTCGCTGATCCTAATTGTCCTTCACTCAAAACAAAAATCATCGTTGGAAAGGCAAAGGAAGGCTGGAACGACTTTAATTCTGAACTTCCCAACTTCTCAAATGTATACGAAAGAACAGAAGAAACTTCTTGTGGAAGCGACCCTATGCTTATGTTCTTCACATCGGGAACAACAGGATATCCCAAAATCGCTATGCACGACTTCAAATATCCTTTAGGACACTACACAACAGCAAGATACTGGCATAATGTTGACCCCAACGGAATCCATTTCACAATCTCAGATACAGGCTGGGGTAAGGCATTATGGGGAAAACTCTATGGTCAGTGGATGTGTGAAACAGCGGTATTCGTTTATGACTTCGAAAGATTCCACGCTGAAGACATCCTTCCTATGTTCAAGAAGTATAACATCACAACATTCTGCGCACCTCCGACAATGTATCGTTTCTTCATAAAGGAAGACCTTTCTAAATACGACCTTTCAAGCCTTAAATACGCAACAATCGCAGGTGAAGCATTAAACCCCGAAGTTTTCTATCAGTTCAAGAAAGCAACAGGTATCTCACTTATGGAAGGTTTCGGTCAGACAGAAACAACACTTTCAGTTGCAAACTTTGTCGGAATGGAACCAAAGCCCGGCAGTATGGGTAAACCTAACCCACTTTATGATGTTCACGTTCTCAACGCAGACGGAACAGAAGCAGGCGACGGTGAAACAGGCGAAATCTGTATCAAGGTCGGCGAAAACAAGCCTTGCGGACTCTTTATGAGCTATTACAGAAACGAAGAAAGCACAAAGGAAGCATGGCACGATGGCTGGTATCACACAGGCGATACAGCAAGAATGGACGAAGACGGTTATTTATGGTATGTAGGTAGAGTCGATGACCTTATCAAGTCATCAGGCTACCGCATAGGACCTTTCGAAATTGAAAGCGTTATCATGGAACTTCCCTATGTTCTCGAATGTGCTGTTACAGGCGTTCCCGATGAAATCAGAGGTCAGGTTGTTAAGGCTACAATCGTTCTCACAAGCGGAACAGAAGGCACAGACGAACTCAAAAAGGAAATACAGACATATGTCAAGGAACATACAGCTCCTTATAAATACCCCAGAGTTGTTGAATTCCGTGACAGTCTTCCCAAAACAGTAGGAAGCGGAAAAATCCGTCGTTCAGAAATCAGAGCGCAGGACGCACAGAAGTAATTTAAAAACCAGAAACCGCAGATGTTCTTTTAAGGAGAGGTCTGCGGTTTTTTTATAAGGATTTTTGGTGAAGAGTATGAAGAAAACATATATAACAACAATGCCGGATGATATAGGGGCGTTTTTAAAAGCAAGTCGGCTTTTTTCAGAACTTGGCATAAACATAACGAGAGTAAGCTATAACAAAGCGATAGATTCCCACACCCTTTTTATCGACGCTATGGGCACAGAAGAACAACTGAAAAAAGCCGATGAAAGACTTTCAGAGATAGGTTATATAAACGGCGATAAATCCGAAAGGGGAGTTGTTTTAATAGAATTCTGCCTTAAGGATACCCCCGGAAGCGTAACCGATGTTCTTTCGCTTATCGATGAATTTGATTTCAATATTTCATATATCAGTTCAGAAGAAAACGGAACAGATTATCAGTATTTCAAAATGGGACTTTTTGTCGATAATTCAGAAAAAATCAAGAGCTTTTTAAAGTCCGCAGAAAAGATATGCCCCGTTAAAGTTCTTGATTATAACCATACAGAAAAGGTTTTTGATAACAGTATTTTCTATGAGAGTTTTGTTTCTGAAATCATAAGAAAAGCGCATCTTTCGGAAGAAGAAAAAAACACCCTTTTGATAAACACAAACCTCGCTATGCAGACACTTGATGAAAGAGGTCTTTCGCCATATAAAACCTTTGACAGTATAGGTAAATTCGCAGACCTTATCCATCGCTATAAGGGAGAGAATTTCAACCCCAGAATAACATATCATACAGTAAGTGATGATACCGAAATAGTTCTCATAGAGCCACCCTGCGGAAGTAACACCGCAATAATAAAACACAAGGAAGAAGCACTTTTCATAGACAGCGGATACGCTTGTTATAAAGACGAAATGGAAAAGGTTATAAGAGAAATTCTTCCCTATTATGATGATATGAAAAAGCAGGTTTTGATAACCCACGCCGATGTTGACCACGCAGGGCTCCTGTCATCTTTCGATGAAGTTCTTATGAGCGAAAATTCTGCTTTGTGTATAGAATCGGAATATAACGGAAAAGACGGTTTCAGAGAACAGAACAAGCTCCATAAACCCTATGTGAATATCTGTAAGACTGTAACGGGGTATTATCCCACAAGCCCCGAGAAAATAAAGGTCATCTCAAAAAAGAGGACAGAAACGGGGCTTCCCTTACAGAGCGTCGGGGAATTTTCTTTCGGTGATATGGATTTTGAAATCCTTGAAGGAAAAGGCGGTCATTTAAAGGGAGAAATAGTTCTTATAGATTATAAAAACCATATCGTTTTTTCGGGTGATATATATGTCAACACCCACGACCTCACAGCCGAACAGAAAGAGTATAACAAATATGCCCCGATACTTATGACATCTGTTGACACCGACAAAGACCTTTCATCCGAAGAAAGAAACTATCTCATAAGCCGTTTAGGACTTGGAGAATGGAGAATTTTCGGTGGACACGGCGGGGTAAAACGAGAAATCCTGCACTCTCTACTGCGTTAAACTCGCTCGTAATATCGTTTTTAATGATTTTAAATCTCAGTCATCTTTCACTTTTAATTTTTTGAAGATTTTACACAATTTTTCTTGAAATCGCTCCTTTAATATGATATAATTTATACAATAAATTTTGAAAGGAGTTTTTCTATTATGGCTCAGAGAATTGTTTTAAACGGAACATCATATCACGGCGCGGGTGCTATCCTCGAAATTTCAAACGAAATGAAAGCAAGAGGATTTAAAAAAGCATTTGTTTGTTCAGACCCCGACCTTATCAAATTCGGTGTAACAGCAAAAGTTACCGATCTTCTTTCAAAGGAAAATCTTCCTTACGAGATTTTTTCTGAAATCAAAGCAAACCCCTCAATAAAGAACGTTCAGGACGGCGTTGCGGCATACAAGGCATCAGGTGCTGACTGTATCATCGCAGTAGGCGGCGGTTCATCAATAGACACAGCAAAGGCAATCGGCATCATCATCACAAACCCCGAATTTGCAGATGTTAAGAGCCTTGAGGGCGTTGCACCCACAAAGAACCCCTGCGTTCCTATTTTAGCGGTTCCCACAACAGCAGGAACAGCCGCTGAAGTTACTATAAACTATGTTATCACAGACGAAGAACTCAATAGAAAAATGGTTTGTGTCGATGTTCACGACATTCCCGTTGTTGCTTTCGTTGATCCCGATATGATGAGCACAATGCCAAAGGGTCTCACAGCCGCAACAGGTATGGACGCTCTTACTCATGCTATCGAAGGCTACATCACAAAGGGCGCTTGCGAAATGACAGATATGTTCCATTTAAAAGCTATTGAAATTATCGCAGCATCACTCCGTGGCGCTTGTGAAAACGATCCTAAGGGCAGAGAGGGAATGGCTCTCGGCCAGTATATCGCGGGAATGGGATTTTCGAATGTAGGTCTTGGTATCGTTCACTCAATGGCTCACCCCTTAGGCGCACTTTACGACACACCTCATGGTGTTGCAAACGCAATTATCCTTCCTACAGTTATGGAATATAACGCTGAAGCAACAGGCGAAAAATACAGAGATATCGCAAAGGCCATGGGCGTTTCGGGAACAGATACAATGTCACAGGAAGAATACAGAAAAGCAGCTGTAGACGCTGTAAAGAAACTTTCTTCTGATGTAGGAATCCCCGCCGACCTTAAAGATATCGTTAAGGAAGAAGATATAGCATTCCTTTCACAGTCGGCTTTCGATGACGCTTGCCGTCCCGGAAACCCCAAGGATACATCAGTTGCTGACATAGAAAAACTCTATCGTTCACTCATCTAAAAGGGGGAGCCCCCCTGGGCATATCGTTTCCGACTTTATTTTGAAAAACAAAAAACAACTCGGAAATTACAATCGTTGTTTCCGTGTGTGTTCTAAGGTGGGAGCCCCCTTGGGCATATCGTAATTAAAAAACAAGGGTGCCGAAGTTTTCAGCTCGGTACCCTTACTTGTTTTATACAGCCATTTTTATATGTAACAAAAATTTTTCCGAAAGTTTGTAACGAAATTCATTCTGCGTTGTCGGATATATAGAGGGAGGGAAAATATGAATACAATTGAAGAGCTCTACAATACATATTTTCACGATGTTTACCTTTATATAATGTCACTCTCAAAAAGCGAGGAGATTTCAGAGGAAATAACTCAGGAAACCTTTTTCAGAGCTATGAAATCCCTTGATAAGTTCGAAGGCAAAAGCAGTATAAAAACCTGGTTATGTCAGATAGCGAGAAACCTTTTTATAAACCATATAAAAAAACAGAAACGCTTTTCAGACGATGAACTTCCCGCCGATATACCCGATGTGAAATCGGATTTTGTCGAGAAAATCAGTGATAATTCAGAAGCTGTTTCGATACATAAAATTCTTCATAACCTTGAAGAACCTTATAAAGAGGTTTTCTCTCTACGCGTTTTCAGCGAACTTTCTTTCAAACAGATAGCCGATATTTTCGGAAAGACTGAAAGCTGGGCGAGAGTAACATTCCATCGTGGCAAGCTAAAAATTTCAGAGAAACTGGAGGAAAAATATGAATAAGACATCCTGCGAACTCATAGGCGACCTTCTTCCGTTATACGCAGACAAAGTGTGTAGCGAAGAAAGCCGTGAACTTGTTGCAAAGCATATTTCAGGTTGTGAAAAATGCAGAAAAGAATTAGAGATAATGGAAAAACCCGTAAACGCCGATTTCAAAGATGATATAGCCGTTATCAAGCGTATAAAAAGAAGAATGTTCATTGAAAATGTCGTTACTGTTGTAATGATAAGTGTCTTTCTTTTAAGCGTATGCAATTTAGGATTTTTAGTTATGTTCACATCAGATCTGCCTATGGGATATTATGAATACGGTTTAGAGGACAAAATCTGCGTTGAAGAAGACGCCGACGGAAACTTATGGTTTGTAAGAAAAGAAGGGGCGAAAAAGTCATTTTTCCTTCTTCCTGATGTTTATGATGAAAACGGAAACCGTCTTTCAACCGATGAAGATTTCGATAAAGAAAAAGCCGTTGCCGTTTCTTATCAGATGAGAATAATGCT
>JAGAJQ010000270.1 GCA_017828955.1 Oscillospiraceae bacterium | reverse complement strand
TACCCGAAAATTCTTCTTCGATAACTTTGTTAAGGTCAACTTTAAGAACATCTTCGTTTATTATTTTAACATTGTCAAAATCAGAAAGTGTTTCTGAAAGAACAGGGATAAGTCTGTCGTCGATTTCTATTGCAACAACCTTTTTTGCCCTTTTTGCAAGTTCGGCAGTAAGCACTCCTACGCCTGTTCCTATCTCGATAACGCCTGTATTTTCACAAGCCCCGCCCTCTTCTGCTATCCTCGGGCAGACAGAAGGGTTTATTATAAAATTCTGTCCCAACGATTTTGAAAATGTAAATCCGTGACGGGAAAGAATATCTTTTACAACCGATATATTAGTTAAGTTCTGCATAATGCCCCCAAAATTATTATTTCTAAAAAATTATACCACACAAGGCATTTTTTGTAAAGGTATTGCAAAAAGTATCGAAAAATGTTATATTATTTTAAAGACATTCCGAAAGGGTGATAATTATGGCAAGAATCGATAAAATCAACTACTATCTTGATATCGCCGAAACAGTTCTTGAAAGAGGAACCTGTCTTCGCAGAAATTTCGGTGCGATTATAGTAAACAACGATGAAATAGTTTCAACAGGTTATGTCGGTGCACCGAGAGGAAGAGCAAACTGTGTTGACCTCGGCTACTGCACAAGAGAAAAACTCAATATCCCAAAAGGACAGAGATATGAACTCTGCCGTTCTGTTCACGCGGAACAGAATGCTATTATTTCAGCATCACGTGCTGATATGATCGGCGCTACTATCTATCTCGCTTGTCACGATGCTAAAACAAACGAACTCTACGGCGATGTTGAACCCTGTTCAATGTGTAAAAGAGCTATTATCAACGCAGGCATCGAAAAGGTAATCGTAAGAACATCAAGAACAGAATACAAGATTTTCAATGTAATCGACTGGGTTGAAAACGACGACTCAATAAACGGTTCAGAAGGATATTAAGTGGAGAGCCTCCACTGGCTTATCGTTTGGGAGTTTAATTTAATGAATAACAAAAAAGCTCGTAACCGCATCTGTCGGTTATCGGGCTTTTATTTTGTGTGGCAACATAAAACAAAAAGACCACACTTTATACAAGGCAAACGAGCCACCGCGGAGCCCGCGGTGGCAGATTAAAATTTATCCTAAAGCAAAAAAGATACCCGTATTTCAAGGAAACACGACGACGCTGTACAATGGTACTGCGAGGAGTGTTGACAAAGAAAGACGGGTAAGATTTTTTGATTTTTCATTTTAATGACACGCTTCGCAGTCGCCTATCTCTCCTACTATCGGGAGTGGGTCAATGCCGTTTCTGCGGTAGTAATCTGAAAGTGCTGATTTTATAGCCTGTTCTGCTAAAACGGAACAATGAAGCTTTACATCGGGAAGTCCGTCAAGAGCTTCAACAACGGCTTTGTTTGTGAGTTTAAGAGCGTCGTCAAGAGAAGCACCCTTAATCATTTCTGTTGCAATAGATGATGTTGCAACCGCAGCACCGCAACCGAATGTCTTGAACTTAACATCTGTAATGATGTTGTTTTCAACCTTGATATACATTTTCATTATATCTCCGCATTTTGCGTTACCAACTTCGCCTATTCCGTCAGCATCGGGAATTTCTCCTACATTTCTGGGGTTTGTGAAGTGGTCCATAACCTTTTCGCTGTAAATCATTTTTATTCTCCTTTAATTAAATCATTTCAAAATCAACTTTTCCGCTTGTGATGCTATCCCATAAAGGAGACATCATTCTGCCTCTTTCGGCAACTTCCTTAACTGCGGAAATAATATAATCTATCTCTTCATCGGTTATTGTTTCATCGATAGAAAGACGGAGTGATCCGTGTGCTACTTCGTGACAAAGACCTAACGAGAGAAGAACGTGTGAGGGGTCAAGTTCGCCCGATGTGCAGGCAGAGCCCGATGACGCTGCTATTCCCTTTGCGTCAAGCGAAAGAAGAAGGAACTCTCCCTCGATTCCGAGAATTGAGATGTTACAGTTTCCGCAAAGACGCTTGTCCCTATCACCGTTGAGTCTTGTTCTAGGAATTGTAAGAAGTCCGTCGATAAGGCGGTTTCTCTTTTCTGTAACTTTTTCTATCTTTTCGGGGATATTTTCTGTTGCAATTTCAAGGGCTTTTGCCAGTCCCACAATGGCGGGAACATTTTCTGTTCCTGCTCTGCGGTTTCTTTCCTGCGCACCGCCGTGAACGAGGTTGGGAACAAGTATGCCCTTTCTTATATAAAGAACGCCTATACCCTTTTGTGCGTGGATTTTATGTCCCGAAAGAGAAAGCATATCAATGCCCTGTTTTTTAACATCAATTTCTACATTTCCTACTGCCTGAACAGCGTCTGTATGGAAAAGAACGCCTTTTTCCTTACAGATAGAAGCGATTTCTTCAACAGGCTGAATTGTTCCTATTTCGTTATTCGCATACATAATTGTAACGAGAGCTGTATCTTCTCTGATTGCATTCTCTATATCGAGAGGATTTACAAGTCCCTTTTCGTCAACGGGAACATATGTTACTTCATATCCCTGTTTTTCGAGAAATTCACAAGTATGAAGAACTGCGTGATGTTCGAAAACAGAAGTTATTATGTGTTTCTTTCCTTTTTCGGAAAGTCTTAAAGCTGTTCCCTTTATTGCCCAGTTATCAGCTTCAGAGCCGCCGCTTGTGAAATAGATTTCATTTTCTTCGGCACCAAGACATTTTGCTATTCTCTGTCTTGCGTCTTTTATTGTGCTGTGAGCGTCTCTTCCAAGCTTATAAATGCTTGAAGGGTTGCCATACTGTTCTGTAAAATAAGGAAGCATCGCCTGTAAAACAGGTTCAGTAACCCTTGTTGTAGCGGCGTTATCCGCGTAAATTCTACGTTCCATAGTATCATCTCCGTAAAGGTTGACTGATAAAAACCAACCTGTTAATCTTTTATCAAAAATTATTATATACCATATTGGTAGATTTATCAATAGTATTTGATAATTTTTTTATTTTTTCCGACATTTTTCACCCAAGAAAATTTTCTGTATAGAATTTTACGGCGAGTTCATCGCATCTTTCGTTTTCAGGGTGACCCGCGTGTCCTTTAACCCAGTTGAAATTTACTTCGTGGATTTCTAAAAGGTCTAAAAGTTTTCCCCATAAATCAGGATTAAGGGCAGGTTTTTTATCTTTTTTCTTCCAGCCGTTTTCTCTCCAAGATTTCGCCCAACCCTTTTCTATTCCGTCAACAACATATTTGCTGTCGGTTGTAAGAACAACGAGACAAGGTTCTTTGAGCGCCTCAAGTGCAGTAATAACGGCAGTAAGTTCCATACGATTATTGGTAGTATGTTCCTCTCCACCCGAAAGTTCCTTTATATGTTCACCGTATCTGAGGATAGCCCCGTATCCACCTGGACCGGGATTCCCCGAACAAGCACCGTCTGTGAAAATTTCAACTCTTTTTTTCATAATATTCTCCTTGATTTTAGCACATAAAACCTAAAAGCCCTGCTGTTACGCAAGGCTTTTCAGGTGTTATGAAAATTATTGAGAGAGTAATAGGGTAACAATGAAAATAATTAGCTAAGTTACAAACATAACTTAATCTATTAATGAT
>JAGAJQ010000032.1 GCA_017828955.1 Oscillospiraceae bacterium | reverse complement strand
GGACATAGTTTTTGAACCCTCTGAAACCCCACAGGAAATCGCTTTGAGAGAGCTTTCTGAAAAGGAAGAACTTTTAAATCAGAAAGAAGCCGAACTGAAAGAAAAAGAACAGTTTTTAAATTCTGAGTATGAAAGGCTTATGAAAGAAGCGGAAGAAAAGTCGAAGGCGCTTTTTGAAGAAACGATAAAGAATGCCGAGGCTGACGCTGAAATCATAAGAAAAACGGCCGCTGAAAAGGGATATTCCGAGGGGAACGAGAAATCAAAGGCGACAGCGGAAAAATACCTTTCGGCAGCGGCGGAACTTGTTTCACAGGCGACAGCGCAGAAAGAAGCATATTACATTTCACATAAGGACGAACTTATCGAAACGGCTTGTTTTCTTGCTGAAAAACTCATAGCAACAAAACTTTCGGAAGATAAGTCGGTTATAGCAAATATAGCGGCGAATGCCGCAAAGGATTTCAGAAATTCAGAGAGAGTAAAAATTTCTCTTGCCGCAGCGGATATTTCCGCAGAAGCAACGGCAGATATCGACTACTTGAAATCTCTTATAAAGGGCATACCCGATATTGAGATTGAAATTCTCGAAAACGCAAAGACGGGAACGGTTGTTCTCGACAACGGAAGCGAGATTATAGACGCATCTGTTCCTACTCAGCTTGATTTTCTGAAAGAAATTATGGAAAACAGCAGAATCAGAAAAACGGAGGATTAAATGGAACTTTCCGATTTCAGAAAAACGGTTGACAATGCGAATTTTTATCGCAGAATGGGAAAAATCGAAAAGATAATCGGTATGACTATTGAAGCCTCGGGCCCCGAATGTAACCTTGGCGATATATGCCGTATCTACCTAAAAGGTGAGAGTGATAAATACATATTTGCCGAAGTAACGGGATTTTCTGACAACAAGATAATCCTTATGCCCTATGCCGACATCGAAGGTATAGGTCCGGGAAGTATAGTAGACTCAACGGGGGATAAACTTTCCGTTAACTGCACAGACGCACTAGTCGGCAGAATTATCGACGCGGTAGGCGACCCCCTTGATGATAAAGGCCCTATTCCTCGGGGCGAAAAAAGAAACATAGCAGGCGAACCTGTAAATCCACTTACCCGTCCTGCTATCCACGATATCCTGCCACTTGGCGTTAAGGCTATCGACGGAATGCTCACAATCGGCAGAGGACAAAGAATGGGGATTTTCGCAGGCTCGGGCGTCGGAAAATCAACCCTTATGGGAATGATTGCAAGAGAAGTAAAAGCGGATATAAACGTCATCGCTCTTGTCGGCGAACGAGGAAGAGAAGTTTTAGAATTTATCCAGAGGGATTTAGGCCCTAAAGGAATGGCACGTTCGGTTCTCGTTGTCGCAACATCAGACCAGCCCGCTATGATGAGAAACAAATGTCCTATGACAGCAACGGCAATCGCGGAATATTTCAAGGATAAAGGGCTTAATGTTCTTTTAATGATGGATAGTCTGACGCGTTATGCCATGGCGCAGAGAGAGATAGGTCTTGCAACGGGCGAAGCACCCATAGCAAGAGGATATACTCCCTCAATCTATACAACAATGCCCAAACTCTTAGAGAGGGCGGGAAACTTTGAAAAAGGTTCTATAACGGGAATATATACAGTTCTCGTTGAGGGTGATGATACAAACGAACCCATCTCGGATACTGTCCGCGGAATTATCGACGGACATATAATCCTTTCGAGAAAGGTTGCCGCTAAAAACCATTACCCCGCAATAGATATTTTAGGAAGCGTTTCGAGACTTATGTCAGAAATCGCCCCTAAGGAACAGAAAGTCGCGGCTTCAAGGCTTAGAAATCTGCTTTCTTTATATGAAGACAATTTCGACCTTATCTCAATAGGTGCATATAAAAAAGGCTCAAACAAGGCGCTTGACGAAGCGATAATGAAAATCGACAAGATAAACGGTTTTTTAACACAGGAAATCGACGACTCATTTGAATTTGACGATACAGTAAAGATGCTTAAAGAGGCGGTCGGATAAGATTGAAAAAGTTTAAATTCTCGCTCGATAAGCTTAAAAGCTTCAAAGAGCAGATAAAAAAACGTGAAGAAAATACATTAGCGTCGCTCAGAGCGGAACAGCTTGACAAACTTCACGAAAAGGAAGAACTTTTAAAAGAACTCGAACGCAGAAACGCAGAGTTTATAAGAAAATCCGAAATCGGAATGACCGCTATGGAAATGGTCACAGAAAAAGGCTTTATAAGCTATATTTTAGACAGCATAAAGGCAAAGGACAAAGAAATAAGCGTTCTTTCGGCGAAGATAAACAAACAGCTCATAGTTGTTACCGAGGCTTCGAGAGAGGTTCAGACCTTAGAAAAGTTAGAAGAAAAACAGTTTGACGAATACAAATTCAAAGAGAGAAAGGCCGATGAGGCGTTTATCGACGAATATGTCGGAAACCGACGTCATTACGGCAACTGAGTTTTGGTATAAAGCGATATGCTTTATATATACATTTTATAATATGAAAGGAGTGAATGCAGTATGGCAATACTCAATGTTAAGGAAGTAAAGGTTGAACAAGGCGTGTTCGGCGACTGGATTGAAGAAACAAAGCCCAAGGATGCGGTAAGCGATGAGTTTTACAAAACCCTGCTTGACAAAGTAGACGCGGCGGCTAAAAAAGCTCAGGCATCAACACAGAAACCAAAGACTCCTGTTTCAAACGACAAGGAAGTTTCGTCTACCCTCAAAAAAACCATAAAGGATGTTTTTGAAGACGATCACGGCGTTGACTTTGCAGATTCCTATTCGATTCTTGATGAAAAGGACAAAGCTGAATTCGAAAATATCGTTTTAAGCTTTATCAACGTTCTTGAAAACGAAATCGCAGACGAAGGAAACGCGGGCGCAATGCAGAGCTTGCTTGACAGACTTTTCCCGACAGCTGTTCAGACAGTTGATCCGTTTGAAGAAGTAAGAGCGACAATTCTTATGCTTCAGGAAAAAGGAACATCAAACGCAGAAGATCTTATGAACAAGATTCTTCCTATGATCCTCGAAGCGTCAGAAAATGCAGAAAACGCAAATTCTTACGAATACGGAACACTTTCGGTAAACGGCAAAGAAATGTCTTTAGAGGATATGCTTGAAGCAATGCAGGAAATCGCGGCGATGATTACAGAAATCAACGCAGCCCTCAATCCTGAACTCAACCCCGAACTTAACCCCGGACAGAATCCCGAAGGTGAAGTTCCGGGCATCACAGACGGAACAGAAACTCCCGTAGTTCCTGAAACACCCGTTGAACCCGAAGTTCCCGAAGTAAACGAAGGCGAAGGAACGGAAACACCTGAAGTTCCCGAAACACCCGAAGTAAACGAAGGAACAGAAACACCTGAAGTTCCTGAAAATCCCGAAGTAAACGAAGGCGAAGGAACAGAAACACCTGAAGTTCCTGAAAATCCCGAAGTAAACGAAGGAACAGAAACACCCGAAGTTCCCGAAACACCCGAAGTAAACGAAGGAACAGAAATCACCGAAGAAAATTCTGAAGAAACAGTTGAACCTCCCGTTCAGAACACAGAAGATGACTTGGCGGAAGAACATCTCGAATCACCCGCAGAAATGGTTGAACTTTTATCGAGAAACGGCTTCGCAACGACTTCTACAAGTTTTACAAGAAGCACAACAGAGCTTGAAGAAATCGCAGTTTCATCTGTCTCACAGCAGAACATTCAGAATTTCGGAAACATAGCAAACTTCGATGAAGCAACAATGATGTCGGTTCAGAGACAGGTTATAACAGCCACACAGGAAATTATGGGAAGACTCACAGTCAACTCATCAGATGAAGTAAACCTTGTTCTTAACCCCGAAAACCTCGGCAGAATTTCAGTAAGACTCACAAACCAGGGCGGCGATATCATCATAAGAATAGCGGCTGAAAGCGAAGAAACACAGGCTATCTTAAGAGAGAGACTTCCTTCCCTTATGCAGAGTCTCACAGAAATCAATAATTCTGTAAGAGAAATCACAGTTGAAGAAATTTCACAGTCAGCAGAAATGCAGGCAAACCTTATGTTCGGAAACGGCTCTAATGCACAGGCACAGTCAGAACAGGGAAATAACTACAGCAATGAAGCAGTAGAAGAAATTTCCGAAACAGAAGAAACAGATTCTATGAAAGGAGTCAGCAGATTATGGCAGAAAGCGTAAACGGAATGTTCGCATCATCAGCAGAACAGATAGCAAGTAACTATGAGAAATATAAGGACAATTTCGCTAAAGACCCAACACAGTCTTTAGGACAGATGGACTTTTTGAATCTTATGGTTGAACAGCTTAAAAATCAGGATTTCAACAATCCTCAGAGCGACACTGAATTCATAGCACAGATGGCACAGTTCTCAGCCCTTGAAGCACAGCAGAAAAACCTTTTATACGCACAGGGCAACTACGCAACATCTCTTCTCGGAAAAGCAGTCAAGGTCGGAACAGTTACAGAAGATTCAGTAAACGTTGCAGACCAGGGTCTTGTTACAAGCGTTTTCAAGCAGGGCGATGACTACTATGTTCTCGTTAACAACGAAAAATATAAGCTCTCACAGGTTATAGGCGTTGACGAAGCATATCAGGTTAACCCCGATGCAAACTTTGCGGCAGGCGAAAGCACTGACGTTATAGAAGACGAATTTTCTGATATTTTAGAAGATACTTCGCTCTTTGAAACAGTCTGAAATCCTTTTGAGAGAGGTAAAAAATGCTTATAAATGAATATTTGAGATCAAGGGGCGTTTCTCAGGTCACAACGGGGAATGCAGTCCAGATGCCTCAGGCGACGGAAGATGTAAAAAACAGTCCGTTTGCGGAAAAGCTGAAAGAAAAGCTTTCAGAAAATCCGGGCGGTGTTGAGTTCTCAAAACACGCTATCGAAAGACTTGAAGACCGAAACATCGATTTAAGCGAAAGCGATATGCTTGAAAGACTCAATAAGGCTGTTGAAGTCGCACAGGAAAAAGGCTCAAGGGATACTCTCGTTTTAGTTGACGAAACAGCGTTCGTGGTCTCGGTAAAAAACAATAAGGTTATAACAACATTATCCGAAGAGGATATGCAGGGAAACATTTTCACAAACATTGATTCAACCGTTATTATGTAAAAGGCAGGACTTGAAAAAGATGCTTACTGTAAAGGTCGAATATCTTTACAGACCATATATTACGGTTGGTAACCAAAAACTACTTTATTATTATTAAAAGGAGTGCATATTATGTTAAGATCATTATTCTCAGGCGTTGCCGGCCTTACTTCTCACCAGACAAAGCTCGACGTTATAGGTAACAACATCGCGAACGTTAATACATACGGATTCAAATCAAGCCGCGTTACTTTCAGTGACGTTTACTATCAGACAACAAAAGCCGCAACAGGCGCAACACAGGAACAGGGTGGTATCAACTCATCACAGATAGGTTACGGTTCAACTGTTTCAAGTATCGATAAGATGATGAGCCAGTCTGCATTCGCTTCAACATCAAACACACTCGACGTTGCTATCTCAGGTGAAGGATTTATTCAGGTTCAGGATAAGACAGGTAATAAGTTCTTTACAAGAGCGGGTATGATGAACGTTGACGCAGAAGGTAACCTCGTTGACTCAAAGGGTTATTTCGTTCTCGGTACACAGAACTATGACTCAACAAGCCTCGCTGCTATGTCACCCACACCCGGCAACTCAAAGATAAACATCAAGGTTCCCGATGTTCATGTTGCAAAGACAGACCCCATCGCTCTCGACGCTGCTCCCAGCGGTGTTACAGGCGTAACAGTAACAGCAGGTTTCTTAAACGGCGACCAGACAGACATCACTCTCACACTCACAACAGGCGGAACAAAAACAGCCGTTACAGCTTATGACGCAACAGCAAACCCCGCAACACTTACAATCAACATCAGTGCAAACGATATGGCGAAGATCAAAAACGGCGGAACAGTAGGAGATCTTCATGACAGAGTAAATCAGGCTATCTAAGCCGAACTCTGAAGCCCCACACTCTTTGCAACAGCAGGTGACCACTCTACTCCCTCACTCTTCACAGAAGATACATTCAAGGGCGGAAAGGTTTCATTCATGCTCGATACATCAGAAGCTTCGGGAACACTCTCAGCTGACGATAACAAGTTCTTACAGCAGAATGCAATCGATAAGCTTATGAGCGATTTACCAAGCAACACAATGGAAAGCGAAATCGAAGAACAGTCATTCGCTGACCTTTCAAGCTTCTATATCAGCGGCGACGGTACACTCGTTGGTGTTCATTCAGTTCACGGAATGCTCTATTTCGGTAGAATTGACCTCGCTACATTCGATAACCCTCAGGGTCTTAACGAATCAGGTTCATCATACTTCCAGGAAAGTGCCGCTTCAGGTTCACCCAAATACTGTATCCCCGGTTATGAAGGTTCAGGTGCAGTAGTTTCAGGCTCACTCGAAATGTCAAACGTTAACCTCGCAACAGAATTCTCAGACCTTATCACAACACAGAGAGGTTTCCAGGCTAACTCAAGAATCATCACAACTTCAGACTCTATTCTTGAAGAACTCGTAAACCTCAAGAGATAATTAAAATCTGAATAGCTTATGGGGAGGGGATTTTCCTTCCCTCCCCGTAAATTGAGATAAGAGGTATATTATGATAAAACTTACACATCTTGACGGAAATGAATTTCTTCTGAATGAGTTTTACATCGAAACGATAGAATGTTCTCCCGATACCATAATCGCTATGCAGAACGGACAGAGAATTATCGTTAAGGAAGATTTGGAAGAAATTATGGCAAAGATTAAGGCATATCAGAAATCCTTTAAATCTGCAAAGTAAAATAACTCGGAGGAAAGACATCAAATGAACGGTAAAACCAAAATCAACATATCGGGAATAATAGGGCTTGTATTAGCGCTCGTTCTCGTTATAATTCTCGGTATGGCATATACAACTGTTACCAACGATGACGGTTCGATTTCAGCGATGATCGACTTTAAACAGCTTCTCAACTTCTGGGACGTTACATCGGTTGCAATCACTGTCGGAGGAACTATCGGTGCACTTATTTTCGGATTTCCTTGGAGCGTTCTTAAAACCGTTCCCAAAATGCTTAAAATAGCATTTGCACCAAAAAAATACGACCCCTATGCCGTTATCGAAGAAATGGTTGATTATTGTAAGACCGCAAGAATGAAGGGTATTCTTCAGCTCGAAGAATCTGCAAACGCTTGTAAAGACCCCTTCACGAAATCAGCGCTTATGCTTATAGTTGACGCCAACGACAGCGACAAGGTAAGACAGATGCTTGATGACAGCATTGATTTTATGTGTGAAAGACACGAAGCGAATATAGCATTCTTTACACGTGGCTCCGCAGTTGCTCCCGCATTCGGTATGCTCGGAACCCTCGTTGGTCTTATCAATATGCTTAAATCGATGGATCCTTCAAACTCCGCTTCAGCTTCAGGGCTCGGTGCGGCGATGTCGGTAGCTCTCGTTACAACACTTTACGGAAGCTTCCTCGCAAACGTATTATTTACTCCCATAGGTTCACTCTGTAAATACAATCACGAGCAGGAACTTTTATGTATGCAGATAGTTGAAGAAGGCGCACTCGCGATAGTTTCGGGTGCTAACCCAAGATACGTTCAGGAAAAGCTTGAAATGATGCTTCCAAAGACAGAAGTTGACAAGCGCAAGGGCGGCGGAAAGAAAGCCGCGGCTTCTGAACAGAAATAAATAATAAACAATACTAAACAAGACAGGAAGTGAGAGAATGGCAAGAAGAAGAGGCGGCGGCGACGGCGAAAGCGGCGGAAGCTGGCTTGATACCTATGCCGATATGATAACTCTGATACTCTGCTTTTTCGTACTTCTTTACTCAATGTCCACGATGGACGAGTTGAAATTCCAGTATATCGCACAGGCATTCTCATCAATGGGTAAGATTATAAACGCGGTTGTTGCTGAACAGGTTGATGTTTTAGACCCTACGGGAAATCTTCTCGAAGACCCTCAGCTTAACGCTTCGCAGGTTGCTGAAACACCCGAAACATTCGACCAGCTTTATCAGTTCCTTTCGCAGTTTATAGCAGATAACGACCTTTCGGCTTCTATTGAGCTTGAAAAGGGCGCAGCGGGAATAACTCTCAGATTCAGAGATAATATCTTCTTTGAACCCGACAGCGCAACGTTGCAACCCTCGGGCAGAAAGGTTTTAGAGGGCATAGCCCCTGCTTTCAAATCGGTTGACCACCTTATTTTAGGAATAAAGGTAAGCGGACACACCGCGAGAGCACCTGCTTCTCCCGTCGATGAATGGACTCTTTCATCAGACAGAGCGAATAATGTTGTAAGATATATGATGGAACTCGAATTCATCTCTCCCGATAAATTATCATCATCGGGTTATGGCGGATATCGTCCTATCGATACAAACGACACTCCCGAAGGAAGAAGAAACAACCGAAGAGTTGAAATCACAATAGCAAGAAGCGATGTTGACTATTCTAACCCCGCCGTTATTCAGGAGTTTTTAGATATGGAATACGGCAAGAACAAAGTAAATGTCGCACCTATAGACGCTCTCGGAAATGTTATCTATACAGGTAACGAAGTTCCTTCAGAAACAGAAAGTGAAGAAACTCTCCCCGAAGAAACTGAGGGAGAAGAAACAGACGAAACAACTGAAAATCCCGAGGAAACGACGGAGAATGAATAAATAAATCCAGTATGAAAGGAGGGGGTTTTGCTGTATGGCTGACGTTTTATCCCAGAAACAGATTGACGAACTGCTGAACAGTTTCAGTGCCAACGGTTCGAAAGTCTTTGAAGAAATCGGCGAAAATACGGATAAAAAAGCCAAGGTTTACGACTTCAAAATGCCGAAGAAGTTTACCAAGGAAAAACTGAAAATCATAGACAGTATCTATGAAAACTACAGCAGATTACTATCCTCTTACCTTACGGGACTAATGCGTGTCTACTGCAAGGTTGATGTTTTGCAGATAGAAGAACAGAAATACTACGAATACAACAACGCTCTTCCCGATTATGTTCTTATGGCGATAGTAAATCTTGATATAGACGATGAGGATATTATGGATACCTCTATGATATTCCAGATGTCAAACCCCATATCGTTCACAATGATGGACAGACTTATGGGCGGTTACGGAACATACAGCGATGTTTCGCGTGACTTTACCGAAATCGAAATAGGCCTTATGAAAGGCATTATTTCAAAGATGGTAGAACTTCAGGGTGAAGCGTGGTCAAGCCACCTTGAAATAAACCCCAAGATGTCACGTCTTGAAACAAACGCGCGTGTTTTCCAGTCGATAGGCCCCGATGACATCATCATTCTCATAATGCTTGAAGTTGAAATCAAGAATATCAAGAATACCATATCGGTATGTATCCCCGCTTTGAATCTTGAAGCTATGATGGGCAAGTTTGCCGACAGATACGCTATGAGAAAGCGTTTTGACCCCGCTAAAGAAGAAGAAAGAAGAGAAGAAATTTTAAGAGGAATAAAAGAAACTCCCCTTAAAATCGACGCAATACTTGCTGAAACGCAGGTTGACCTCTACGATATTCTTACTTTACAGGTTAACGATATTATCCCCTTGAATGTAAGCATAGATAAGAATGTAAACGTTAAGATAGGCGATAATATATGGTTTGATGGCAAACTCGGAACATACAACAACAAGAAAGCCATAAAAATAGATAACATATACAAGAATTGAGGTTGATGAAACAAGATGAGCAATGAAATAAATACTATCTCGGCTACCGAAGAAGAACTCGTTGTCGAAGGCTTTGGCGCTGTCGAAATAGACGCTATCGGCGAGATAGAAAATATAACGATGGGATCTGCGGCAACAGCGGTATCCAATCTGCTCAATGCGAAAGTATGGATCACCACCCCGCAGGTTAAGGTTGTTAAGGCAAAAACCCTTTCCTATCAGGATCTCGCACCTTTCGTCTATGTAAAAATCGAATATATAATGGGAGTATCGGGATCATCTGTTATGGTTCTTAAACAGAGCGACGTTCAGCTTATCCTCAATCAGCTTATGGGTCAGCCACTCGTTGTTACTGACGATTTCCAGTTCGATGAAATGAATATAAGCGCCGTCTGTGAAGTTATGAATCAGATGATGGGCGCTTCGGCAACAGCACTCAGTGAACTTATAGCAACACCAATCGACATTTCGACTCCCGTTGCTGAGGTTTCAGACAGCGCAGAAGGAAGAAACTTCTTCCCGACAGACAACCCCGAAGATCCCGTTGTTAAGATCTCTTTCGACCTTACCATTGACGGAATTATCAAATCTGAATTTATATCGGTTCTTTCTCTTGACCTTGCAAAGACAATGGCAGGTAAGATGATGAACAACTACAACGACGCACTGAATGACGCTATGGCGGCAGAAGCTGCAGCGGCGGAATCTGCTCCCGCTCCTTCATCATCAGGCGGAACATTATCGCAGGAAGAAATCGAAGCTTTAATGTCAGGCGCTATGTCACCTGCTCCTGCTCCCGCTCCTTCATCATCGGGCGGAACATTATCACAGGAAGAAATCGAAGCATTGATGTCGGGCGCAATGTCATCTGCCCCTGCCCCCGCTCCCGAGCCACCACCGTCATTCGGCGGAATGATGAGTCAGGAAGAAATCGAGGCGGAAATGGCAAGAATGAGAGGAGAAACTCCTCCGACACCTGCATCCGCTCCTGCACCGACACCAGCCCCTGCCCCTGCTCCCGTGCAGCAAGTTGCACCGCAGCAGAATTATCAGCAACCACAGGGTTATCAACAGCCTCCTATGCAGCAGATGCCTTACGGCTATCCTCCGCAGATGCCTTATGGCTATCCCACGCAGCAGGCGGCGCCTCCTCCGATGGCGGCGGCAAGCCCTGTAAAGATACAGAACGCTCAGTTGCATCCGTTCGAATCATACAGTTCGGATACATTATCACACGATCAGTCGGATAACTTAAAACTTCTTATGGGAGTTCCTCTTGATGTTACCGTTGAAATCGGCTCTGCAAAGAGAAAGGTAAAGGATATCCTCGATTTCTCACAGGGAACGATAATCGAGCTTGAGCGTCAGGCAGGCGCACCCGTAGACATCATCGTCAACGGAAACCTTATTGCAAAGGGCGACGTTGTTGTTATTG
>JAGAJQ010000269.1 GCA_017828955.1 Oscillospiraceae bacterium | reverse complement strand
TGTAGAAAATCAGGCAAATGTTATCGATGTCAATTATGTTTTCAAACTCTTTTTGTGTCATAAAAACCTCCTTTTAAAATAAAAAATAAAAATTTCGTATTAAAATATATATTTATTTTTTTAAAAACAAAAAAGATAGTTGCTGTCCCTTTTCTTGGACAGTAGAAAATTTTATTCAATTTTTAGGTATTTTACCATTGACAAAATGGAACGTATGTTCTATAATTAAATTAAAGGAATTTCGAAGTCCCGTTGACTAAAAGCTTCAAAATAAAGCATTAAGTAACTTATTGTGGCCCGTAGCTGCAATAAAGCCGTATTTGCTAAAGCCTCATTAACAGGCTGTAACCGATGGAGGAACCCAAAATGAGTGAAAATAATGAAGTGCCGATCGAAATACTTGAAGAACTTGCCGAATTGATGAATATGCTGGAACTCGTCGATGAAATATATGGTCAAGTTCAATAACAGCAAAAGCTTTCGGAATTTCCGAAAGCTTTTCTTTTTTACTCTGTTTTAGGAAGAGTAGACACAATTTTGTATTCCTCAAGAGCAGATTCCGGACTAAAATACCACGGATTATAGCATTCTGGAACACAATTATCGATAAAATCGTATACAACATATCCGAAATGGTAATCATCATTCGGATGCTGTTCTTTAAACTCAACGAAGCTAAAATAAACTTCATCTTTAACAACAACAGCAAGTCTGATTTCCAGCCTTTCGCTGATAGCCAAGTCATTGCCAACCTTGTTTATATAATTTCTATCCATAATAAATCTCCTTCGTATATAAAAAAATAATTATTACATAAAAAATATACGAAGAAAAAAGGAAAAACAAAATTCCTGATAAACAAAAAGAAATTCCTCTTAATACAATTTATGAGGAATTTCTCTTGTTTTTACACCAGATTTCTGAATTGAACAAACTTTTTAAATGTTGTGCCACCTTTATCATTAATTACGTCTGTTACAGCAGCAACCACAAAAATTCCTTTTATAAGAAGTTTTCTTGCCACTCGATAGCTGAAAGACATTTCCCCTTGACAGCAAACTGCACGAGGATGAAGTTCAGCAATCTCCTGAGCGGTTTCTTCGGCTATCATTTCGACTTCCTCCTCCGTCATATACGGAGAAACGTAAGGAATATCGTAATCAAGTACACCGCCAAAAACTGAGGCTGCTCTTATTTGTTCCGGACTCCAGAGGTCTGATTTTTTTGGTGAAATATTTACCAACATAAATAAAACCTTCTTTCATCTATTAAGTATAACTTTTTATTTTTTAAAATTTTAAAAATTCTGTAGAAATATTGCATTTTTTATCGTTTATATAATAAAATATTTTTTGGGAGGTAGAATAATGAGTAAAAGAATTTATATAAGTGCAGATTATGATGAAGACAATGGTGATAGAGAAGTTGTTGACGTTCTCAGAAAATGGGGATCCGACAATTTACATAAAGTAGACTTTATAGATATGTCTGAAGTAAAGTCCGGAAGTGTTTCAAAATATCCTGATTGTCGTATTTGTGATTTAAAGCGGGAATTTAATGAACAAATAAATGCATCTTCTTTTATTATTTTTATTGTTGGAGATAAAACAGCGTCTCGTATAGCAGGTAATAGCTGTTCACGAATGAGTAAAGCGCAATCTGAATGTTTCTGTACTCCCTATAAAGAAAATGTTAATGGTCAAAAGCCTTGTAAAGTATCGTGGACTAAAGAAGTCGGCGAAAAAGATGATGTTGGAAATATAAATAGCTTTTCTTATCTTGAACACGAGTTTAAACAAGCAGAAAAGCATAAGAGAGACAAAATTATTATTCTTTATAATTCTCTAAGACACGAATCAAATTGGCTCCCTGATTATATGGCTGATTATGAAGCCGAAGCAAGACCTTTTTGGATCAAAAATTCCAATGGTGATAAAGTTGGAGATTATGAATATATAAAGCAGGTGCTTGAAGATGATTGATTTTTTTAAAAACAGCTTTATTTGGGCATCAAGTATCCTTTCTGCTATCTTTACATTTGTTCCTGAATCTTTTTTTGAAAAATACAAATTTTCTTCAAATTTTTCAGACGAAAAAAATATTATTATCGCTCGACTTCTATCGTTTGTTATAATTTTTATTTTTACAATGGTTTTTTATAAATTATATTTGCATTTTCGGAAAAGCGTAAAATAAAAGGCCATAATTATTCTATTGAAGTAAGATATGGAGATTTATTTGATTCAAAGTTAAGTGAATGTCAAAAAGTCATTCCACTTGACGAATGTTTTATAACAAAAGTAGGAACAAATCCTTCAGATGTAAATGAAGAATCTCTTGGAGGACAATATCTTTTAAAATATCCAATATCTGAATCAGATATGGAAAAATTAATTATTGATGCCGATTTAAAGCCTGAAAGAAGTAAGTCTAAATACAAAGGTAAGACAAGATATGCTTCCGGTACAATAGTTCCAAGAAATGATTTTTTGTTAATGGCTTTTGCTAAATTAGATATAGATGGATTAGCTCGATTGACAAAAGACGAATACAATAGATGTCTGCTTTTATTATGGGATGAAATCAATAAATACCATATGCAAAAAAATGTTTGTATTCCTATACTGGGATCTGGTGTAACTCGTGATTTAGACCTCACACAGCAAGAATTATTGGATATAATAATTCATTCGTATAAAATAAGTGCTCAAAAATTAAAAAATCCTTGCAAATTGATTATTGTTTGTAAAGAGTGCAAAGATTTTTCTATTAATAAAATTGGCACAACTATATAAAAAGCAAACCAGAGAAGAACTATTCTTCTCTGGTTTTATTATTACAATCTATTAGCAAAATCTGAAAGCAATGCAGTAATATCAAAAGTCTGAAAACCAATGAAATATGCAATGTATCCTATTGCCATAAAGGGTATAAATGCCGCAGGAGCGTTAAATTTCTTCATTTTCAGGATAGAAAGAATGATGTTTACAATGATAAACAGTAATCCTGCATTTAAAAATACAGAAAGAACATTCCCGAAGCCGCACATAAGAGCAACAGCTCCAAAAAGGATTACGTCTCCCCCACCGAAATATACTTCAGGTTCATCAGGAATATCAGGGTTATCTTCAGGTTCCACCAGATAACCATCTTTATCTACCTTAATATCATCACAAACCTCATAAAAGCGTTCAAAAGCCTTACTCAAAGCTATTTCTATGCCAACAGCAACAGCAAGAAATACTATTCCTGAAAAAATATTCTTCGGCTTATCAATAAAAGAACAGCCAAAACAACCAAGCATTGAGATTGCTGCCGAACAGACAAAGGTTTCACATATTTTTTTATGCTTCTTGGTTATTAAAAGATATCCTATCACAAAAGGAATAAGATAAACTGTCAGATATAGCCACCACGGGATATATGGCTGTGTAACCGCTGTATATACTCCAAAAACACAGATTAAAATTGAAAAAACATTGATTATTTTCTTTTTCGATGGCGGAGTATATAAAGATTTGCCTAAATTTTTGTCTTTAAATACATCAAATTCGTCTTCCTTTTTTATAATCTGAAGTCTTTTTAATTCTTTTTTGTATCTAAAGAACTCTGTAAGCAACATCAAGACATAAATAACAAACATTATTCCAAAAGAAATTGCCCCACCAAGCAGAATGGAGGTATCCTTTTGAATAATTGTATTTAAAATCGTATACAAAACGGCGATTGTATACGCTTCAAATATAATATTATTAGGAACATATCTGATTTTTATATCAATTACGCTTGCTCTACACAAACATAAAAAGAACAGAGATATACCTACAACGTTTAAAAAACCTAAAATACTCATAGCTTTTCTCCTTTATTTTTTACCTTATATATAACTTTTATATTTTTTAAAAAACAAAAAACTCCCAAGCGGGAGTTTTTGTTTTGGTTATGCACTCTTCTTTGTGTTCTTCTTTGTAGTCGGGATATCCGCATCAAATTCGCCGAGCTGGTCCTTTGAGATGATGCTCGCAATAATATGTGAAAGCTTATTGTATCTGATCTGGAACTTAACATCAGCCTTATTGTAAAGAGCAGCATACTGCATCAATACAGCAAGTACATCATAATGCGTCAGTTCAAAATCGAAGCCGCCTTCAACAGATTCTTCGAACAGATTGTCGCTGTATTCTTCCCATACGTCCTGCACAGCAAAAGAATCCTTCTTGCCCCAGTTATTATAATTATTGTAAATTTCATCAATAATTACTTCGAAATTCTGAAGCGGAGTATTAGCCCACTTCTGAATCACGTCAAGCTTCTTCTGAGCAAGAACAAAACACTTGTCAAGAGCCTTTTCTGCATCTGCATAACCCCACTTTTCGAGGCCGCGATGAACCTTCTTTGTGGATTCTTCTTTGCTTCCGAACTCGATATAATCGGAATTCCCGATATACCATACAGGATAAACAGAAACGGAAGAAAAGCCGATATCAGAGCTGCGGATCAGGATTCCGGGAGTCCATTCCGGTTTATTATAGATGTTGCCAAGTGTACACTTGTTTTCAGGGAAAGAGAATCGCATCTCAAAAGAGCGATAGTCTCCGTCACCCCAAGCACCTGTAAAAACAGCATCAGGATACTTCTTTGCGATAATATCCGCAAAGTCTGCCATAACCTGATTAGTAGGCTGTACGCCATAGGTCTTGGCAAGCATTGCACGGATTTCGCCATCGATAATAATAACCTTCAGATTTTCTTCAATGGATGAAAATCTTTCGAGAATAATATCTCTCAGCATTTTTACCGGAAGAGCAAATAAGCCGTCTCCGCAAATGCCCATCTTATTACAGATGGATGTATATGCTGTTTCAGAAATTCTTCTCTTTACGCCGTTAATAACAGCAAAAAGGTCTTCGCTTGTGTCTTCTGTTTCAATAGAGATTTCCTTTGAGTTAATAGGAATTCTCTGTGTAACCTTTTCAATATTGTCGAGTCTTTCAAGCCATTCATTAAGCTGAGCCTGATTTACCATAATTTTTTCTCCTTTCGATTACTGCTGCTGATTCTGTGTTCTCTGTTCTTCTTCCCAAGCTGCTCTGAACTTAAAGAACTGCGGAAATGCAATTGTTTCCCAGTTTGTGATATAATCACGCACTGTAAGAGCTGCCTTGAGCATATTGGTATCGTTTGTGTACACATCTACTCTCTTGAGAGAGTTGTATGTACCCTTCTTGATAATAGTCTTACCGTCCGGAGTGGTTTCACGTTCTGCTTCGCCCTCTTCAAGGACAATCTTCCACTTGTTTGACATATTAGGCTGATAAGAAATATTGATTTTAGACACAAAATTCTTACCATTTTCATATGTCTTAGAAAGAATCTTTTCTTCAGAATAACCTGTCATCTTACCAACAGGAGTCTGGAAAAAGGAAATGTCGCCCTGAACAATCTTTTCCATAAGCATCTTTGCGATAGCCGGGTCAAGATTATGGCTTGCAACTACTGCATTTTCAGCCTTACCCTTAGACCAGTCAACAGCTGTGACCTTAATCTTTGAGAAGCCGCTGTGCAGGGAAGATGAAACCTTGCCGCCGTCTTCGGTAATCTTGTTGAGCTGAAGATTATCATTGAACTCCAGCACCTTGTTTGAACCATAAAAGTTAACGATCTGTCTTGAATTTTCCATAAATTGAATTCCTCCATAAATTTATTTTTTAAAATAGAATTTTTGCATATTTAACTATAAAAGTATTTTTTAAAAAACAAAATTTTAAGGCTGCCGAAGCAGCCTTTTTTTAAAATTTAATTTTTTTAAGAGCTGAAATAATCTTTTTCCTGTCTTTAACAGGAGTCTGAAAGTCTTCACACATCATCTGAATATCTGCTCTCCTTATAGTTTTGCCTCCGGAGGTATATTCCCAATGATTAATTGTAGGAACGTACAGGAATTTCAACTTTTCGGGGTTGCTCATTTCAGCAAAAAGATGAGTTTTATTGAAGGCAACAGCCTTAATTACTTCTTTTTGCTGATTTTCGAGTGAAAACGAGATATGTGAGCCGTTTCCGATAGGTCTTGCCTCAATATATGGAAGAGGAACCGTTGCAAATTTCGCACTTGGATTTCCTAATCCAACAGGCTGAAGGATTTCCGCTTCTGTACAAATGTCGATAGAAAGGTCATCAACATCAAGCTCATCATCATAATAAATGACGTTATCAGGTATTCCCTGCTCATCAATAACCTTATCTGTATACTTAACAATTGCCTCTTCAAAAGCTGAAAACGAATCATCATCGAGTCTTACAGAAACACCGCAGGCACATTTATGACCGCCGCCCTTTTCCCAATAGGCTGACGTAGCCTGAAGAGCTTCAAACAAGGAAATAGGATAATAATCTGGACAACGACCTGAGCCCTTAAAGTAATCCGTTCCTTTTGTAAATACAATTGCAGGAACGCCGTACTTTTCTTCAACTTTAGAAGCTAAAATGCCGATAATTCCTTCAGGAATAGGTTCGTTATCAAGTTTTGTCACAATAATAGAGTTATTTTGCTGATTTTTGGTACGAATTTCGTTATCGAGTTTAAGAAAATACTCTGTTGTAAGATTTTTTCTGTCTTCATTCATATCAATAAGTAGTTCAGCATATACAGCTGCTTCAGCATTATTATCTGCCATCATAAGACAAAATGCAGTTTCTCCGTTATAAAGTCTGCCGTCGCTGTTAATACACGGGCCAATCTGAAAGCCGATTTTTTCTGAAGTGATTTCCGAAATCTTCAGCATATCCGCAAGCTCCGCAATACCAACAATCTTATTTTCATTAAGAATAGTTAACCCCTCAGTAACAAAAATACGATTTTCGTCCGTCAGAGGCATAACATCTGCAACGGTGGCTAATGCTGTGTAGCCTAAAAGATTTTTTAAAAATTCATCATCTGAAATTTTTAAAATTTCAAAAAGCTTCTGAACCAGCTTAAAAGCAACGGTACATCCGCATAAATTCTTGTTTTTTGAAGTATCGTCAGCCCTATGTGGGTTAACGATTGCATCCGCCGCAGGCAGAATTTCAGG
>JAGAJQ010000268.1 GCA_017828955.1 Oscillospiraceae bacterium | reverse complement strand
TCATCTGAACGAAGCCAATAGAGAGGAATAAGAAAAGCCGTACTCGGAGTTTTCCGAATACGGCGGTACATATTGAACTGTTCGACAAATTGGAATTTATATTACACGATTGAAAAACTCTCCGTTTTCAAATCACAATAATATCTTCCACTATCTGCGTTAAATCTCAAAACACAATAGTCAGGGTCAGTAACTCCGCCTTTATAGAACATAGTGTCCCCCTTGCGCCAAATCATGTCTTTCGTCTTTTGGTCGGTTAACACTTCCATTTTACCTTTTAACATAACACCAGTGTACTTAATGAATCCTTTATGATAGAAATAAATGCTGGCATTTGGATTATTCATATACTGTTTAACTCTCATAGAAGAAGTGTTTGTTGAAAAATAAAATTGGTGCAAACCATTGATTTTTCTCGGTTTAAGCATCGCTTTTACATTAGGAAATCCATCTTCATCAACAGAACAGATAAAAGCAACTTTTTGTTTCTTGATAAATTCTGCAATTTTGCTGTTATCCATAATATCTCACCCTCAAATTCTTATTTATCTGTCAGATAATTATAGCATTGTTGATATAAAAAGTCAATGTCATAAGCAACGCAAAGCCACTTTTGACATTAATATCAAAAGTGGCTTTCTAATACTTCTGTATGACTATCGGAATAAAAGAGTGGGGAATTTATTTTATACAAACTTATTGCCTATCTTATCCATTTCGGCGATGCCGTATTCAAACGAGATCTTCTTTCCCTTATAGAGTTTATTAAAGCAAGCGATTATTCTTTCGGCAACGAGATTTCCGTTTTCTTCGTTTGAGTCCATAAGAATAACCATAAGCTGTTTGCTTGAATATCTTGTCGAAACGTCAACTCTGCGGAGAGATGTATAGATGGCCTGTTCCATAATTTCAAGAGCAACTTCTGCTTCTGAGGGGTCAACCATTTCGTTTTCTTTTGAAACCATTGTGAAAAGAAGTGTCTGAACATCTCTTCCGCTTCTTTCAACAAATCTTCTTATAAAATTATAAACGTGGTGGAATGTATCGAGTTCCAACTGATAAGCGCCTCTGCCCGAGTCCGCTCTCGACATAACCTCTCTTAAATACTGTAAATCAACGAGGTTTCTGCCTCTTGTGTTTTCGCTTTCTCTCTGTTCGCTGAAAAAGTGGTATGAATTCTTTCCGTTCTGCTTTACATAATAAAGCGCTTTATCCGCAGCGTTATAGACTGTTCCGAAATCCTCGCCGTCGTCGGTGAACTGACCTATTCCTATCGAAACAGATGTGTTTGTTTCAAACTTTTTCTGCTCGATTTTATAGCAAAGGTCTGAAATAATATCGCCTGCGAGATTTCCGAGGTCGGTTTTTGATGTAACATCTTTTATGAACATCACAAATTCATCCCCGCCGATACGACAGAGAATGTCGCCCTCTTTCGAATAATCCCTCATAGTTTCGGCGAACATCTTTAGGGTTTCATCGCCTTCGAGATGACCATAATTATCGTTTATCGCCTTGAAATTATCCATATCTATCATAAAGAGTGCGCCTTTGACACCACTCTCTAACATATCGTTAACGGCTTTTTCGGTATATGCCCTGTTCCATAAACCTGTCAGAGCGTCCTGCTGTGATTTGCTTTTTATGTCGGTAACTTCTTTTATCTTTTCTTCGAGTTTGTCGGAAAGTTTCTTTCGCATATCCTCAAGTTCTAAAATTCTGCCTATTCGCGAACGCATAACAGAGGGGACAAAAGGCTTTGCGATAAAATCGAGTGCGCCTTCTTCTAAACATCTGTTTTCGGTTTCGGCGTCATCATCGGCAGTAAGAAAAATTATCGGAAGAGTTTTATGAGTTTCTATCTTTCGGATTTCGCCCATAACCTCAAAACCATCCATCTCGGGCATATTTATATCGAGAAGAACAAGGTCGCAAGTGTCTTTGCTGAGAAAATCGAGAGCTTCCTTGCCCGATAAAACCGCAGTCACATTATATGTATCCGAAAGAACTTTCTTCGCGAGAAGAAGGTTCATCTTGTTATCGTCAACAATGAGGATATGTTTCATCTTTTCTTTCCCTTTCGTTTTTTGAATAAGGTTACATCACAGTTACATTTATTATATCATAAAAGCAGGGTTGTGTGCAATAAAAAAACTTAATTATAAATCTTTTTAGTAATATTAACTATTTTCCCCTGAGGCATTGTATGATATAATATTATTGCTTTAATTCATTATGGTAAGGGGACATTATTTATGAAGAGAAAAATTTCATGCATTCTGATTTTATCAGCACTCATAATCAGTCTTACAGGATGCGCTTTGTCGGAAAAGAAGGTTGAAGAAAACAAAGCGGATACAACAACCGCAGAAACCACAGTTGCCGAAACAACTGAAACAACTGAAATTACAGAAATGACAGAAGCAACTGTTGTTTTTGAAAAGGGTATTGTTGAAAGAAATACATACGAAAACAAAATGATAGGCATAGGATGTACGCTCAATGAAGAATGGTTTTTCTATACCGAAGAAGAAATGTCCGAAAAAGCAGAAGAACGCAAGGATATAGTAGCATCTGCTTCAAACAACACAGTCGACCTTACTAGCGGTGATCTTCATAAGGATATGATGGCGGAACATATTGAGGGTGCGTTTATAGGAAGCATAAACATACTTGCAGAAAAACCGGGCTCCTTCGTATATACTGTATATGACGAAAAACAGATTCTCGAAGCCTCTCAGACACAGGTCGAAGAACTGCTTGTGAATATGTATAAAAATGCAGGATTTGAAAAAGTAGTTGTATCTTCAGAGGTGTCGACAATAAATATAGACGGAGAAGAATTCTGTTCATTATCAACCACTACAAACCTTAATGACAGCATTGATTTTTATCAGTTTCAGATAATCAAGAAATTCGGTGACGGATGTCTTGCGACTATCACAATAAGTTCTTCTGACAAAGACATTATAAAAGAAGTTATCGATTCTTTCTATATTGTAAAGTAAAAATAAAAACAGCGGAGATTTCTTCGCTGTTTTTTTATGGAACGATAAAAGAGCAACAAAAAAAGCAGGGAAAATTCCCTGCTTTTTTAATACGTTAAATTCAGAATTACTTGAGTTCAACTGTTGCGCCTGCTGCTTCGAGCTTTGTCTTGATTTCTTCAGCTTCAGCCTTAGGAGCGCCTTCCTTGATAGCCTTAGGAGCTGCTTCAACGAGTTCCTTAGATTCCTTAAGACCAAGACCTGTG
>JAGAJQ010000267.1 GCA_017828955.1 Oscillospiraceae bacterium | reverse complement strand
GTCTATAGAGATTGTATTTTTCTGAAAGTCTTACATATTCTTTAAAGCCATTTTTCTTCTTGAAATCAGAAGGAAGATGCTTTGTTTTTTCATCAGCATATTTTTCTCCGATTTCATTGAGTTTTTCGGCATTTTTATGAGGGCTTATCGAAAGCGTTGTTGTATAATAGTCAAACCCACCGCTTTTGGCGATTTCTGATGCTTCTTTTATTCTGAGTTCATAGCATTTAAAACAACGTTCTCCTCCCTCTTCTTCATTTTCAAAACCTTTTACTGTTTCGAAAAACAGATTCGGGTTATACTCTCCCTCAACAAATAAAATTTTGTTTTTGACAGGAAGTTCTTCTATAAGTCTTTTAACTTCGTTGACGCGGTAATTATATTCACTTTCGGGATAGATATTGGGGTTATAATAGAAAAGTGTTATTTTAAAATACTCAGCGAGATAGGTTAAAACATAGCTTGAACAAGGTGCACAGCAACTATGCAGAAGAAGCGTTGGTGTTATATTTTTTTCTGATATCTCTGAAATTATTTTATCAAGTTTTTTCTGATAATTAATTTTCTGATCCACCATTTTCTCACCTCTCGCTTTCGGATATACCTATACATTATAATTATATCACAAAGAGTATATAAATTCAACAAAAAAATCACAGCGATAAAATCGCTGTGATTTTGGTTTTTATTAAACGTTTGTGCCCTGATTGTTATGCTGTTCGAGGAAACTGTCGTTCTTGACAAGCTGGATGTTGTTGTAAACTTCCATACCTGTTCCTGCAGGAACGAGTTTACCGATGATAACATTTTCCTTAAGGCCGCGGAGTCTGTCGCTCTTTCCGTGGATTGCGGCATCTGTAAGAGCCTTTGTTGTTTCCTGGAATGAAGCGGCTGACATAAAGCTGTCTGAATTTGAAGAAGCCTTTGTGATACCCTGAAGAACAGGTTCAACTTCGATAAGCTTGAGTTCTGTTTCTCCTGCATCGATTCTTGCCTGAATCTTGCGGTTTTCTTCTTCGATTTCCTTGCGGTCAACAAGTGTTCCGCCGAGGATATAACTGCTTCCGCCGTCTTTAACACGAGCTTTACGAAGCATCTGGCTGATGATAACTTCGATATGCTTATCATCGATATCAACACCCTGTGAGCGATAAACCTTCTGAACTTCTGTGATTATATAATCCTGAACAACCTGCTGTCCCTTGATTGCAAGGAGGTCGTTTGAATAGATTGATCCTTCTGTCAAAGGTTCACCTGCTTCAACTACATCGCCGTCTGTAACCTTTATCTTATAGCCGTAAGGAACAGGATAGTTTTCTTCTGTTCCGTCTTCAGCTGTAACGATAACTGTCTTGAGTTTCTTGATTTCTTCGATTCTTACTGAACCTGAAATTCTTGTTATAATAGCAGCACTCTTGGGTCTTCTGCTTTCGAAAAGTTCTTCTACTCTGGGGAGACCCTGTGTGATGTCTTCTGCTGAAGCAACACCACCTGTGTGGAATGTTCTCATTGTAAGCTGTGTACCGGGTTCACCGATAGACTGTGCAGCGATTACTCCGACTGCTTCGCCGACTGTTACGAGGTTGCCGTTTGCAAGGTTTGCACCATAGCACTTAGCACATACACCACGCTTAGCCTTACAGTTAAGAACGGAGCGGATTTCGATGCTTTCTCTGCCTACTGAAATGAGGTAATCAACAATCTTCTTGGCGTCAACTGATGTAAGAAGCTTTGTCTTTGACATAATAAGTTCGCCGTTATCATCACGAAGATCGTTAACGAGGTATCTTCCGACAAGTCTTTCGTTGAGTGTTTCGAAGTATGCTTCCTTGCTTGCGGTTGCCATACTTCTTTCCTTAGATGTTGTTTCACGCCAGATAGGTGCAATATTAAGACCTTCTGTTGCACAACAGTCATCTTCATAGATGATAACATCCTGTGAAACGTCAACGAGACGTCTTGTAAGGTAACCCGAGTCGGCTGTACGGAGCGCTGTATCGGCAAGACCTTTACGAGCACCACGTGATGAAATGAAGTATTCGAGGATATTAAGACCTTCACGGTAGTTAGCCTTGATAGGAAGTTCGATGACTTTACCTGAGGTGTTGTTGATAAGTCCACGCATTCCGGCGAGCTGACGCATCTGTGAGTCGTTACCACGGGCACCTGAATCTGCCATCATAAAGATGGGGTTATATCTACCGAGGTTTGCCTTAAGCGCATTTCCTACTTCCTTAGTAGCTTCATCCCATATTGTCTGAAGTCTCTTCGAACGTTCTTCTTCAGAAATATAACCACGCTTATATTTAGCGTTGAGAATATCAATCTTAGCGTCGGCTGCTGCAACGATTTCCTTCTTCTGAGGAGGAATTGTAGCGTCGCATACAGCAACTGTGATTGCCGCTCTTGTCGAATATTTAAAGCCTGTTGCCTTAATTCTGTCAAGAACTTCAGATGTTGTTGTTGTTCCGTGAATCTTTATACATCTTTCAATGATATCTGAAAGCTGTTTTTTACCTACAAGGTGATTGATTTCAAGGTCAAACTGCTTGTTGGAATCTGTTCTGTCAACATATCCGAGGTTCTGAGGGATATTTTCGTTGAAGATGAGTTTTCCGACTGTGCAGTCAATGAGTTTTGAAACCTTCTTGCCACCGATTTCCTTAGAAATTCTTACCTTGATTGCGGCGTGAATTGAAACTTCACCTTCCTGATAAGCCATCATCGCTTCATCGGGATCACGGAAGCACTTTCCTTCACCCTTTTCTCCATCTTTCTGAAGTGTGAGGTAGTAAGAACCAAGTACCATGTCCTGTGTAGGAACGGCAACGGGACGTCCGTCTGAGGGCTTGAGAAGGTTATTTGCAGCGAGCATAAGGAATCTTGCTTCTGCCTGAGCTTCTGCTGAAAGAGGAAGATGGACAGCCATCTGGTCTCCGTCGAAGTCAGCGTTGAACGCTGTACATACGAGAGGATGAAGCTTGATAGCTCTTCCTTCAACGAGAACAGGTTCGAATGCCTGAATACCGAGACGGTGAAGTGTAGGCGCACGGTTGAGGAATACAGGATGTCCCTGAATTACATCTTCGAGCGCTCCCCATACTGCAGGGTCTGTTGCTCTTTCTACCATCGTTCTTGCACTCTTGATATTATTTACCTTGTTGATGCCAAGGTCAACAAGTCTCTTCATAACGAAAGGCTTGAAAAGTTCAAGTGCCATTTCCTTAGGAAGACCACACTGGTACATTTTAAGTTCGGGTCCTACGACGATAACCGAACGTCCTGAGTAGTCAACACGCTTACCGAGAAGGTTCTGACGGAAACGACCCTGCTTACCTTTAAGCATATCTGAAAGTGATTTGAATGCACGGTTGTTGGGTCCTGTAACAGGTCTGCCGTGTCTGCCGTTGTCGATAAGTGCGTCAACAGCTTCCTGAAGCATTCTCTTTTCGTTTCTGATGATGATTTCAGGTGCTTCGAGTTCAAGCATCTTCTTAAGACGTGTGTTTCTGTTGATAACTCTTCTGTAAAGGTCATTAAGGTCTGATGTTGCGTATCTTCCGCCGTCGAGCATAACCATAGGTCTGAGTTCGGGAGGAATTACGGGGATAACATCCATAACCATCCATTCGGGCTTATTGCCTGATTTACGGAAAGCTTCAACGATTTCAAGACGTTTGAGAAGCTTTGTACGCTTCTGGTCTGAAGGCATCGATTCGAGTTCTTCCTTGAGTTCGTTTGAAAGAGCGTCAAGATCGATTTCACGGAGAAGCTTCTGAATTGCTTCAGCTCCCATTTCGGCAACGAATTCGTCTTCATATTTTTCTTTGTAATCGAAATATTCCTTTTCAGAAATAACTGCTTTTTTAGCAAGGTCTGACTTGCCGGGGTCGATTACGATGTATTTTGTGAAGTAAAGAACTTCTTCGAGGCGTTTCTGGGAAACTTCGAGAATCTGACCGATTCTTGAAGGCGTTCCTTTGAAATACCAGATATGAGAAACAGGGCAGCGAGTTCTATGTGTCCCATTCTTTCTCTTCTTACCTTTGCTCTTGTTACTTCAACTCCGCAACGGTCACAGATTTTGCCTTTAAAACGGATTTTCTTATACTTTCCGCAATGACATTCCCAGTCCTTTGATGGTCCGAAAATTCTTTCGCAGAAAAGTCCGTCTTTTTCAGGTTTCTGTGTGCGGTAATTTATTGTTTCGGGTCTCTGAACAACACCATAAGACCAGGCTCTGATCTGTTCGGGTGAAGCAAGACCTATTTTAATGGATTCAAATGCATTAAATTCCAAGGTTCAACCACTCCTATTACTATTTTAAGTGCGAAAGAATTATTCTTCGTCTGTATCGAAGCTGTAGCCATCGCCTGAATCGCCGAAATCATCGACATCTTCTTCTGTATAGCCATCGTCGAGATCGCCCTTTCCGATTACTTCAGGCATAACATCGTCATCATCGGGTGATGATACAGGCTGAGGAATGAGATCCTCATCGTCATCGAATGTCTGCTTGAGGTCGATTTCTTCGTCATTCGCGTCAAGAACTCTGACGTCAAGGCAGAGTGACTGAAGTTCTTTGATAAGAACCTTGAATGATTCAGGAACGCCGGGCTTAGGAACGTTCTGTCCCTTAACGATTGCTTCGTATGTTTTTACTCTTCCGACTGTATCGTCAGACTTGACTGTAAGAATTTCCTGAAGTGTGTAAGCAGCACCATATGCTTCGAGTGCCCAAACTTCCATTTCTCCGAATCTCTGTCCGCCGAACTGTGCTTTACCACCGAGAGGCTGCTGTGTAACGAGAGAGTAAGGACCTGTTGAACGCGCGTGAATCTTATCGTCAACGAGGTGATGGAGTTTGAGATAATACATATATCCTACTGTAACCTTGTTGTCGAACATTTCACCT
>JAGAJQ010000266.1 GCA_017828955.1 Oscillospiraceae bacterium | reverse complement strand
TTAGCGGCTTCAGCAGCAGCCTTTACTGCTTCAACCTTATTTGATTCTGTAGATGTCATCGCGATTTTTTCTTTCGATTCCATTATCTTGTCTTCGATTTCCTGCATAATTTCAGGATTCTGCTTTAAGAATTCCTTTGAGTTATCTCTTCCCTGACCGAGCTAGTTTCCGTTATAGCTGAACCACGCTCCGCCTTTCTGAACAATTCCGAGTTCAACGGCAAGGTCTAAAACTTCGCCTACTCTTGAAATTCCTTCGCCGTAGATAATATCAAATTCACATTCCTTGAAAGGAGGTGAAACCTTATTCTTTACAACCTTACATTTTGTTCTGTTTCCGTAGATTTCGCTTCCTGATTTGAGTGCTTCTCCTCTGCGGACTTCTATTCTTACAGAGCTGTAGAATTTAAGTGCTCTACCGCCTGTTGTTGTTTCGGGGTTACCATACATAACTCCTATCTTTTCACGAACCTGATTTATGAAAATAGCAACGCAGTTTGACTTTGAAATAGCCGCTGTGAGTTTTCTCATAGCCTGTGACATAAGACGGGCTAAAAGTCCTACGTGGGTATCGCCCATTTCGCCGTCAATTTCTGCCTTTGTTACCATAGCGGCAACAGAGTCGAGAACAATTACATCGATAGCGTTTGAACGAACAAGGGCTTCCATAATTTCGAGTGCCTGTTCGCCTGAATCGGGCTGGGAAACGAGCATACTGTCAATATCAACGCCTAAAAGCTTTGCGTATTCGGGGTCTAAAGCGTGTTCAACATCTATGAATGCAACTTCACCGCCGAGTTTCTGTGCCTGTGAAACGATAGAAAGTGCAACGGTTGTTTTACCTGAACTTTCAGGTCCGTAGATTTCAACGATTCTTCCCTTGGGAACGCCGCCTATACCGAGTGCCATATCGAGCATCATAGAGCCTGTGGGCACTGCATCAACATTCATAGTTTTTGTTGCACCGAGACGCATAACCGCGCCTGCACCATACTGCTTTTCAATCTGTGCTATTGCGGTGTCAATCGCTTTCTTTTTTTCTTCTGCTGTCTGAGGTGCTCCTGAAGCTGAAACCGCTTTTTTCTCTTTTTTCTTTTCGATTGCCATAAACTAATCCTCCTGTTTTTTACGGGCATAAACTACCCTGATAATATTACCTAAATCTTTTTGATATTTCACATCGCAAAAACCGTTTGAGAGAAGAATCTGCTTGACGTCTTCTTCCTGTCCCATTCCGATTTCATAGATTATAAATCCGTTTTCTCTTATCTTATCTTTATAGAAAGATGTTATCTCTCTGTAAAAATAAAGTCCGTCATCGCCACCTAAAAGTGCCATTGAAGGCTCAAATGTAACCTCTTTCTGCAGAACTTCCATATCCTCTTTTGTAAGATACGGCGGGTTGGAAATTATTATATCACTTAAAGGGACTTTGTTTTTCGTTTTTTCGGACAAAACGTCGCCCTCTATAAGATTTATCTCTGAATTATTGAGTTTGATATTTTCTTTAAGATACTTTATTGCGTCTTCGGATTTTTCGACAGCATATACATCAGCGCCTATTTCCTCACGCATAGTTATCGCTATACAACCGCTTCCGCTACAAAGGTCTGTTATAATTTTCTTTTCTATAGGAAGGGATAATGCGACTTCGATTGCGGTTTCTGTGTCTGCGCGGGGAATCAAAACTCCCTCTCCGACTTTAAAGGTTCTTCCGAAAAAATCCCACTCGCCTATTAAATACTGCAAAGGATAACCCGATTTTCTTTTAAGACAAAGTTCTTCTGTTTTTTCATAAAGATTATTTTCTTCGATGAATCTATAAAGTTCCTTCGCTTCGAAATCAGACCCGATATGCTCTTTTATAAGGGAAAAAAGTTCTCTGTTTTCTATTACCACTTGTCATCTTCCTTATCATCGGGGATACAAGGTTTTAATGCTTCGATTGCACATTCGATCTGTTTTTCATCGGGTTCGTTTGTGGTTATTCTCTGAAGCCAGAGCCCCGGTGCTGAAATTATTGCGGTTATAATGTTATCGTGTCTTCCTGCAATTTTTATCAGTTCATAAGAAATGCCGACAATAATGGGGAGAAGAAGTATTCTGTAACCCATTCGCTGAATGACATTATCATACTTTATGAAAGAACCTGCTATGATACTTACAATAAGGGTAAGAACTATAAAGCTTGTTCCGCAACGCTTATGAAAACGAGGATGTTTCTTTACATTCTCGACTGTGAGTTCTTCACCCGCTTCATAACAAGCTATGGTTTTATGCTCTGCGCCGTGGTATTTATACATCGTTCTCATATCAGACATCTTTGATGTTATATAAAGATAGAGAACGAAAATTATCATCTTTATTATTCCCTCGATAGTTACCATAACGGGTGTTACATATGAGGGCATATCAAGAGGCGTTCCCGCTTCTGTTGCCTGTTTTATCGTTTCATAGGGGATACCCGAAATTATCGGTCTTAAAAATTCGGATATGAAACTCGGCAACCATAGGAAAAGAACAAGTGTGAGACCTACGCCTAAAATCCCCGATAAAACAGTTAAGATCGGCATAAGTTTATCGCCTAACTTTTCTTCAAGCCATTTTTCGAATTTTGTTTCGGATTCGCCTGTATAATCGTCGCCCTGTTTTTCGATTGATTTTGTAAGGCATTTATATCCGTCGGCAAGAGAAATAATCATATTGATACTTCCTCTTAAAAACGGAACTTTTGTATACCAAGGGGCGTTTTTTCCGTTTTTATTTTCCCAGGTTTCAACGTCGATTGTTCCATCGGGAAGACGGCAGGCCATAGCGGATTTGCCTATCCCCCTCATCATAATTCCTTCGATTAAAGCCTGACCGCCTATTTTGGATCTGAACTTTTCTGTTTTGTTTTTCTTAGCCATTTTTTCTCTCTTTTCAAAAATTATATTTCATAGGGCGGAAGTGTTATTTCGACTGTAGTTCCGACACCCTGTTCGCTCGTGATTTCAAGCGTTCCGCCGTGCATTGTTATTATTTCATCGGCAACGGCAAGACCTATTCCCGAGCCTTTTATTGTGTTGTTCGCTTTATAGAATTTGGTCTTTATTCTCGGCAGATCCTTTTCTGAAATACCGACGCCGTTATCGGCAATAGTTATTACTATATCGCCGTATTCGTCTTCTGTTGCTTCAACAGAAACAACTCCGCCGTCCTGCTTTGAATACTTTACTGCATTATCTATGATGTTTAGGAAAACCTGCTTTATTCGGTTTCTGTCGCCATAAACTATCGGCAGGGTTTCAGGTTCGTTATAGATGAATTTTATTCCTGTCTGCCTTGCTCTTTCTTCATAGATGAGAACCGCTTCGCCGAGTTCTGCCAAAATATCCATCTTGGCTTTCTGCAAGGTAAGTTTACCGTCCTGCATACGAGAGAAATCGAGAAGTTCTTCAACCATCTGCGAAAGTCTTTCAGACTCGTTTGAGATAACCCTCATTCCCTTTTTGAAGGTTTCGGGGTCATCAACTTCGCGAAGGGTTTCTGCCCAGCCTTTTATCGCGGTAAGGGGTGTTCGAAGTTCGTGTGAGACGCTTGATATGAATTCGTTTTTAAGCGCTTCGGCGTTTGAAAGTTCATCTGCCATTGAGTTTATTATGTCGCAGAGTTCGCCGATTTCGTCATTCTTTCTTTTGGGAATTCTCGATGAAAAATCACCTTTCGCAAACCTGCTTGCAGTAGCACCGATATGTCTTACAGGGATAACTATTGATTTTATGAAATAAAGTCCCGACATTACGGAAAGACCTATGATGACAAGGCTTGTTACTATCGCTATAACGACATAAAGTGTTATCTGATTATCTACATTTGAAAGTGAAACTACCATACGCAAAGCACTGTAATCACTGTTTATTCCGCCAAAAACGGCACACACCGCCATTATCTTTTCACCGTCGCCGTCGAAGCCGACATAATAGCCTGTGTTGTTATGAGAAGAAAGTGCTTCGGTATAGTCTTTCATAACTATCTGTTTTTCGGGGGTAAAGCCCGATGATGTCATTCTCACATTTCCGTTATCATCTATGACCATAAGTTCCATTTTGTCCTTATCGGAAAATGTTTCGACCATAGTCCGCATTTCAGTATCGAAATTGACATTTGAGCTTTGGGTATATCTTGAAAATGTGTTTACAAGGACTGTGAGTTTTGAGGAAATATACTGTCTTGTTGCTGTATAGTAGTAAGAGTGGATTATTGTCGCAAAGGCTATAACAAGAACTGTGAGCGCTATGGTTATAACGCCGAGGCTGTTTATAAGCCATCGTCTTGTAATGCTGTGTTTTGCAGACATACCACATATCCTCCGTTAATTTCCTGTTCCGTCGCCCCATCTGTATCCGAAGCCCCATATTGTAACGAGATATTTCGGATTCGAGGGTTCGTCCTCTATCTTCATTCTTATTCTTCTTATGTTAACATCAACGATTTTATCATCGCCGTAGTATCCGTCGCCCCATATATGACGAAGAATACTCTTTCTGTCAAGTGCTGTGTTTCTGTTTCTGAAAAAATATTCAAGTATCTGGTATTCAACCTGTGTGAGTTCTATCGGAACATTATCCTTTACTATACATCTGCTTTTTACATCAAGTCGGAATGGCCCTGCTACGAGGCTTTCTTCCTCTTCTTTTTCAGAAGCCTTTGAATCGAGGCTTATCGAAACTCTGCGATAAACTGCGTCAACTCGTGCGGTGAGTTCGGAAGGAGAGAAAGGCTTTGTTATGTAGTCATCGGCACCTATCATAAGCCCCGATACCTTATCTATCTCTCTTGCCTTTGCAGTAAGCATTATTATTCCCATACGGGAACTTTTCTCGCGGAGTTCTTTACATACCTGAAAACCGTCAATACCCGGCATCATAACGTCTAAAAGTGCGATATCGAAGTTTCCGTTTTCGCTTTCGAAAACTCTGAGTGCTTCTTCTCCGCAGTTTACATCGACAACATCATAACCCGCTCTTTTAAGATTGATTACGACAAATTCGCGGATAACATCTTCATCTTCACATACGAGTATTCTTTTCATTTTTATTCTCCCCTAAACAAGATTGAAATTATAGGTTACTTCACTTTCTGTCGGAACAAGCGGTTCGGATTTATTATCCGAAATCTTTACAAGGTATTCGACCTGAACGGTTTCGTGTATCTTTATATAGCCCTCATTCAGTTTTTCGATAGCACCGCTTTTGTTCACAACGCATATACGCATAAGTTCAATAGAATCGTCTTTTATATCACCGCTATACTTATAGAACACGATCTCGTTCTTCGCTACATCCCTTTTTACAGTTACAGAGCCCGTCCATCTGCTTGGCATCATAAAACAATAGCCATCGCTTATACTGTAATAGCCTGTATTCTTTTTTTCAAAAGAAAGATTCGACGGGTTGAAATCATACCATTCGGTAAGATAGAGTTGTGATGCTACATCTTCATTCTCATAGCCTGTCATAATAACGGGCATAGGAATTTCAACAACGCCGTCACCGTCAACATCAACGGAATAATAACCTGTCGGGCGCATTGTTTTTACAAGGGTGTTTGCTGATGTATCTGTCTGTAATGCATAAACGGGATTTTTAACAAAGCCGTTCTGTGCATAGATTATCTGTGTTGCGGTCATTCCGTCGGAATAAGAGGTGTCAACATAAAGGGCGTTTCTTCCGTCACGCAGTTTTCCGTTTGTAACCCTTGCATAATCACCCGACGTTCCCGATTCGATATCGGTTTCAAAGTTTCTTATTCCCTCTTCGTCGATAACACACACCCTGACTTTATTATCGGCGGTAAGAAGAGAAATTTCTTTTTCACCGTTATTGTCAAGATCGGTTATTTCAAGATTCATATAGCTTTCGTGGAGTTTTTCTTTCAGAATTCCGTTCGAATAGTTATATGCGGTAAGAACTTTCCCCATATTTCCCGCAAAGGAATATCCGACAAGGACTGTCGGGAATTTTTCGTTACCGAGGCATTCTATTCTGACTCTCTCAACGTCTGACCCCATTCCTGCGCTGTCGTAAACGGCTGTCCATTTATCATCCTTTTTATCGAGGATTGCCATACGCAGTCTGCCGTCGGTATCGGTAATGCCTGTCTTTTCATAAAAAACTATCGCTTCTTCGGTTTCTTCTTCATCTATATCGGCGATAAGGAATGCCGAACGATAATCGCCGAGGCGCGGATATTTGAGCTTTATATTCTTTCCGACAGTTTCCATAAGTGCTTCTTTTATCTCGGTCTGTTCGGAAGAAAGATCAGGCGGAGTAAGAAGATTTTCGACATTGCCCATATTCATCGCGGTACACCCCGTTAAAACGAGAGAGCATAACAACGCAGAAAGAATTATTCTTTTTTTCATAACGCTCCCTCCCTTTTCGGCGCATACATATACATTATATACTATATCATATACAGGTCTGTTTTGCAAGTGTTTTGAGAGAAGAAAACCCGACAGTAAATCGCAAACTGTCGGGTTTTTATTATCTTTCGTTTATAGGGATATATTTTTCTGTTTTCGCAACGGCTTTATACGCGGGTCTTATAATTCTCTTTCCTGTAAGAATTTCTTCTATTCTGTGCGCTGACCAGCCCGCTACTCTTGAAAGTGCGAAAAGCGGTGTATAGAGTTCTGAAGGGATACCGAGCATTTTATAAACAAGTCCCGAATACATATCAACATTGGCACACATAGCCTTTCCGTTATGCTTTACCTTGTCAAAAACTTCGGGTGTGAGTCTTTCGATACGGTCTAAAAGATCAAATTCTCTTTCGATTTCAGAGCCTTTTGCAAGTCTTAAAGCGTTTGCCTTGAGAATTTTCGCTCTGGGGTCTGAAAGTGTATAAACTGCGTGACCCATACCGTAAACAAGACCTGAGTAGTCGTTGGCTTCTCTTCTGATAATCTTTTCGAGATATGATGCTACTTCGTCGTCGCTTTCCCAGTCAGAAACGTTTTCTTCGATATTTTCGAGCATCTGGATAACCTTTATGTTAGCACCACCGTGTCTGTGTCCCTTAAGAGAACAGATTGCTGAAGCATATGTAGAGTAAGCGTCTGTTCCCGCTGATGTAAGAACTCGGCTTGTGAATGTTGAGTTGTTTCCGCCACCGTGTTCAGCGTGGAGCATAAGCATAAGGTCTAAAAGATGAGCTTCGTCTTCTGTATATTCTCTGTCGGGACGAAGAGTTGAAAGAATTGTCTGTGCTGTGTTTTCTTCAAGACGAAGAGGATGCACAAACATACTTCCCTTATCATAGATACGGCGCTTTACCATATATGCATTTATCATTATGGAAGGAAGACGCGCTATAACAGAAACCGCCTTGTCGATTTCGCTTTCTATTGAGCTATCTTCAGCGTATTCGTCGTAAGAATAAAGTGCAAGAACGGACCTTGACATCTTATTCATAATGTTGGGCGATGGCGCTTTAAAGATCATATCTTCGGCAAAATCCTTGGGAAGTTCTCTCTTTGAAGCGATATAATCGCAGAACGAGTTGAGTTCTTTCTGTGTCGGAAGTTCGCCGAAAAGAAGAAGATAAACAACTTCTTCATAGCCGTATCTCTTGTTCTTTACAACATCGTCAACGATATCGTTTATGTTGTATCCGCGGTAGATGAGTTCTCCCTCTGCCGACTGCTTTTCGCCTTCGTTGATAACATATCCGTGAACATTACAGATGTTTGTAATACCTGCCATAACGCCTGTTCCGTCGTCGTTACGAAGTCCTCTCTTTACGCCGAATTTCGAGTAAAGTTCCTGCGGAATGTTGTTATTTCTGGCTGTCTTTTCGCATATATATTTGATATCTTCATTAAGTTCTATCAAGACAAGTCCTCCCCTTATAAATTCATAATTATTCATCATACATAATATTACTTTTTTCCCCTTATGTCAATACAACAGGACAGGCAGATGAATAAATTACGGCATATTGACCAAATATCAGAATAAAAGGAATGTGATTTTATGAAACAATATCTCCCCATTATGACAGTTTTCACCTTTATGCTCATTATCATTCCGATAGTTTCTGTCATCAGAAACAAAGAGGAAATCCCGAGAGAAACGGTTGTTTCTGTCAGTGAAAGCAAAATTCCGACAAAAATAAATGTTGTAAAAACAACCTCGGCAGAAACTTCGGCAAAAGAAAATGAAGAAGACTTTTTTCTCGTTATGGACAAAGACAGCGGTGACATAATGGAAGTTTCGGCAAGGGACTACGTTATAGGTGCGGTTATGGCAGAAATGCCTTCATCATTTGAAAAAGAGGCTTTAAAGGCTCAGGCTGTTGCGGCACACACATACGCTGTAAGGCAAAGAGAAAAGGAAAAGATAAAGCCTACCGCCTCACTTTGCGGTGCACATTTTTCGAACGATCCGAGATATTATCAGGCCTATTTCACAAAAGAACAGGCAAAAGAATTCTACGGCGATTATTTCGATATAAGCTATGAAAAAATATCATCTGCCGTTGATGAAGTAACAGACGAAATTATCCTTTATGAAAACGAGCCTATCGTTGCTGCGTTTCATTCTATGTCGGGCGGAATGACGGAAAGTTCCAAGGATATATGGGGGAACGAAACGCCTTATCTTATACCCGTTGAAAGTTTTTCTGACGAGGAAATATCTACTTACAAGGAAAGTTACACATTCACTCCCGAAGAAATAAAAGCAAGGATAAGTGTATACTGCAATGCTGAATTTACGGGTAAAGAAGCGGAATGGTTTTATGTTACAGAAAGAACGCAGTCGGGGTCTGTAACGGAAATAAAGGCAGGCGACAAAACTCTTTCGGGCGCTGATTTCCGGACTGTTCTCTCTCTGCGTTCGCAGAATTTCACGATAAATTACAACGGCGAAAACTTTGTCATCATAACAAAGGGATATGGTCACGGTGTCGGGATGAGTCAGTATGGTGCAAACGCTATGGCGAAAGATGGTGCTTCATACAGAGAAATTCTCTCGCATTATTACCCCGGAACAGAAATTTCAGAAGTTATATAAATCCTCTGATTGATTTTACTTTTCCGATATGATATAATACTTTCAGTAATCGGAAAAGGGGTGGTTTTTTGCCGAAAAATCTTAAAATAAAAATCGTTGCGTTATCTGTTGTGGTCGTAGCGGTTTTAACCGTTCTTTTTATGGAATTTCTGCGTGTTATAAAGCTTAACGGAACAAATTCCGAATCGCTCGGAATAGCCTCTCTTATATATTCGATTGTATCAATAACAGTCATCTTTGTTGCTGTTATGATCATCGTTAAAATGATGCTTTCATATCAGAAAAATCTTATTCTTCTGAATGAGGGTTTAAGTTCGATAACCGATAATATTCCCGGAGGAATGGTTTGTTGTAAAAACAGCCCGAAATTCGAAGTAAGTTTTGTTTCTGACAGTTTTGTCGAAATGACGGGATACACAAAAGAGGATATCGACATAAAGTTTGACGGGGAATTTTTCAAGATGGTCTTCCCTTCGGACAGAAAAAAGGTTGAAGCACTTCTTCGCGATAACCCCGATTAAACTATCTTTCAGTATCGTATGATAAAAAGCGATGGTGCTAATATATGGATTTATGACAAGGGGA